>DBFOIV010000135.1:0-4165 GCA_048489175.1 Collinsella sp.
GCCGAGTTGGTCTGGATCAGCCTGTGCCCGCCAACCGCGCGCTCCAGCAGCGAGCCCGGCACGACCTCGACGGGGTGCACGGGATCGTTGAGCACGTGGGTATGGCGCCACTGCGTGCGGCCCTCGCGCGCACCCAGGCTCGGCACGTCCATGCACAGGGTGCCGCCGGTGGCGACATTGAGCAGCTGCGTGCCTCGGCAGGTGGTAAAGAGCGGCTTCTTGGCGCGAAGCACCTCGTTAACCAGCTTAAACTCAAAACGGTCGCGAATCTCGCAGCACAGCGTGGGGTCGTAAGGACGCTCGTCGCCCCAACGTTTGGGATTGACGTCGGGGCCGCCGGGGATGGCGATGCCGTCGGCGATATCAACGTAATGACGGATGACCTCAATGTCCTCGGTGATGGACATCTGCAGCGGCAGGCCGCCAGCGGCAAGGATGGCATCGACAAAGACACTTGCGATTTCCTCGTTGGGGGAGAGCATCTCGGTTAAAAACGGCTCTGCCTCTTCCCAGCGCGGCGCGACGAGGATGAGCGGACGGTCGGCGGGGGCGACGTCGACATGCGGGGTGTAGGACGATGAAGTGCGAGTTCCGATCATAGGTGTAGCTTTCGAATCCGGGTGGACATGGCACAGGGGTGCGCGGGACAAACGCTGGTGATGAATTTGCCCGCGCGGTAATTGGGTTAGTGACCCTTGATGGAGTTGAGGAAGTCCTGGGCGCGCTTGGTCTGGGGGTGGTCGAAGAACTCGTCGGGCGTGCCGGTTTCTACGATCTGGCCGTCGGCCATAAACACGACGCGGTCGGCCACGCGGCGGGCAAAGTTCATTTCGTGCGTGATGACGATCATCGTCATGCCCTGCTGGGCCAGACGGACCATGACCTCGAGCACCTCGTTGATCATCTCGGGGTCAAGGGCGCTCGTGGGCTCGTCAAAGAGCATGGCCTTGGGTTGCATGGCAAGCGAGCGGGCGATGGCCACGCGCTGCTGCTGGCCGCCCGAGAGCTGTGCGGGCACCTTATCGGCCTGCTCGGCCACGCCCACGCGGCTCAGCAGGTCCATGGCGCGCTCACGGGCCTCGTCCTTGGACACGCCCAACACGTCGACCGGTCCCAGCATGACGTTCTGCAGTACGGTCATATGCGCAAACAGGTTGAACTGCTGAAACACCATGCCCAGCTCGGCACGCATGCGGGCAAGATCCTTGCCTTCCTGCGGCAGGGGCTCGCCCTCGATGAGGATCTCGCCCGAGTCGATGGTTTCCAGGCGGTTGATGGTGCGGCACATGGTCGACTTGCCCGAGCCCGAGGGGCCAATTACAACGACGACCTCGCCGCGGTCGACCGACAGATTGATGTCGTTGAGGACGTGCAGGTCGCCATAGTGCTTATCGACGTGTTTGAGCTCGATCAGCGGCTGATTGCCGGTGGAAGAGGTGCTCTGTGCCATGGTGCTCGGCTCCTAATGACTAGAAATGGTAAAGCGTTAGCGGATGATGGTCGCGCCGGTCTTGTGCGAAACATAGACAGCGGCCTTGTTAATCGCGACGTTGATGAGGATGTAGATGACCGCGATCACCAAGTAGACCGATACGAGTGCATCATAGTTGGTAATGAGCACGCGGGCATTTTGCATGAGGTCGGGGTAGCTCACCACATAGGCGACGGTGGTGTCTTTGACTACGACCACGAGCTGCGAAATCAACGACGGAATGATAAATCGAATCGCCTGCGGCAACACGATTTTAAAGGTGATTTTAGCTTTGGAGAGACCGAGCGCCTGGGCCGCCTCGACCTGGCCGCGCGGCACGGCATTGACGCCGGCGCGGAAGATCTCGGCAAGTACGCCGGCTGCAGCGAGCGCGACGGGGAGCGTGAGCATCCAAAACGACGGCAGCGCGATCTTGTACTGGGGCAGCACCAAAAAGAAGAAGTAGATGAACAGAAGGCTCGGCACGCCGCGGAAGAAATCGGTGAGCACGCGGCAGACCAGCTGCAGCGGCTTAATGTCGCTGGTGCGGCCGAGCATAAGGGCTAAGCCCAGTACCAGCGCAATGACGCCGGCGGTGAGTGCGACTTTAACGGTGCCCTCAAAGCCGGCAAGCAAGAACTTCCAGGTGGTGAGGTGCGTAAAGAAATACCAATAGTGGACCGAAAGCTGGCCGGTCACATAAAAGCGCTGCAGTACCAGGGCGACGAGCGCGGCGACGGCGACGAGTGAGATGGCGGTGCCGATGCGAATCTTGGCGCGCATCTTGGGGCCGGGAGCCTCGTAGAGCGCATCGCGCATGGTAAGCGCAGGGGAGGAGTGCTTGCTCATCGGAGGATCCTCACCTTCTTATCGATGTAGTTGCCAATGTGGCTCACCACAAAGGCCGTGCCCAGGTAGCCGAGCGCCGAGATAAAGAACGCGGCGACGCCGCCGAGCGAGCGCGTGTTGATGTAGCTCACCACGCCGGTAAGCTCTTGCGGCTTAAGCGGCACCTGGCTGCCCAAGGCGGTAGTGAGCATGACGGCGATAAAGAGGTTGGTCATGGGCAGCACGCTTGAGCGCAGTGCCTGCGGAATCACGATCTTGGCGAGGATACGGCTGAAGCTCATGCCGAGCGAGCGGGCGGCTTCGACCTGACCGACGCCGACGGTGTTGATGCCGCTCATAAAGTTTTCGGAGCCAAAGGCCGAGCCCAAAAGGACCGTGGCGACGATAACGCAGGTGCGGTAGGGCAGAACGACCTTGAGCGGCGGCAGCGCATAGACGACGATAATGAGCAGCGCGATGCCGGGGATGTTACGGAAGACCTGGACATACAGGTCGCCAAAGACGCGCAGCGGCTTGAGCGGCGACACGCGCATCACGGTGACGGCGACGGCCAGTACCATGGCGATGGCAAACGACTCAAGCGTCATGCCCAAGGTTGCTAGCAGCGCGTCGATATAGTTCTGGCCATAGAGCGACCAGAGTTCGGAGAGACTCATGCGGACCTCCCGCCGATAAGGAAAGGGGCTCCCGTGTGTACGGAAGCCCCGACAACTCAGTGAGGAAACAGTTTACCGCAATAAAGCGCATCGTGCGTTTCCGTATGGTTTCGTTGCGGCCGTTACCAGGCTCGTTGCCTAGGCGCCGATCTCGGGCAGCTCGGGAACATTGGTGTCGCCCGTACGGTCGCCGATGCAGATCTGCCACAGCTCAGTCCAGGTGCCGTCGTCCTCGATCTTCTTAAGGAAGTCGTTGACAAAGGCGACGCCGTCGGAATCAAGCGGCAGGCCGATACCATAGGGCTCCTTGCTGCCGAAGGGCTTGCCGGCGATCTTGTACTTACCGGGCTCGCGGACCAAGGCGCTCTGCTGCATGTTGTTATCGATGACGTAGGCATCGACGCGGCCCTGCTGGAGTGCCTGGCGGGCTTCCTCGTCGGTCTTGAACTCCTGCTGGCTGGCCTTGGGAGCGAACTCCTCCAGGATGGCGGGGCCGTTGGAGCCGGACTGGACGGCGACGTTCTTGTCGGCCAGGTCGTCGACGCTCTTGATGTCGTCGTTATCGGCGAGCACCAGGATGGCCTGCTGCGTGTAGTAGTAGGGACCGGCGAAGGAGACAAGCTTCTTGCGCTCGTCAGTGATGGTGTAGGTGGCAAAGACGGCGTCGACCTGACCGTTCTGCAGGACGGACTCGCGCGTGTCCGAGGTCACCTGGGTGATCTCGACCTTGTTCTCGCCCAGAATGTAGTTGGACAGGAGCTGCGCGATACCGGCATCGAAGCCACGGGTCTGACCGTCTTTCTCGTTGAGGAGGGAGAAGAGCGTGGAAGTCTGAACGCCACCGATCTTAAAGATGCCGGCGTCCTTGACGGCCGTGGCCCAGGTGCTGGCGGCGACGGCATCGTCATCGGCCTTGGGGCCGTTGTCGACGAGCTTGTCGAATGCCTTAGCGTCGAGCGTAGTGGAAGCCTCGGTATCATTGGAGCTCTTGGAGGAGCCGGCGGCGGAACCCTTGTCGGCCTCGGCGCTGGTGTCGGAGCAGCCGGCAAGACCAAGGCCGGCGACGGTTGCGAAGGTGGCGGCAACGAAGCCGCGGCGGTCGAGAACGACCTGCTGGGAGAGGTTCTTGCTCATGGTAGAACACCTTTCTCAATAAAATCCCTAGCGGTTGAGTAGAGTTATACCCTAT
>DBFOIV010000136.1:0-22804 GCA_048489175.1 Collinsella sp.
GTTCATAAGCCAAGCGCCCTGGCCCATATAGGAAAGCAGCAGGCAGCACTTAACGAACGGCCAGGTAGCGTAGATGTTGCCGCGGCCGACGTGGCCCATGTCGGAGTAGAGCGCCTCGGCACCGGTGGTGGCGAGGAAGCAACTGCCCAGAATCATGATGCCCGCGTGGTTGTTGGGGCTCAGCAAAAAGGCGATGCCGCGCACCGGGTTGAGGCACAGCAGCACGGCGGGGTGCTGGAAAACAAAGAACAGACCCGTGCCGCCCAGGAACAGGAACCACAGCGTCATGATGGGGCCAAAGGCGTGACCGATCTTGGCCGTACCGATGCGCTGTACCAAGAAGAGCACGATGATGATGGCGAGCGTAATGGCGACGACGCGACCCTGGTCATCGCCCAGCACGGCATGGACCGCCGGGATGGTGCGCAGGCCCTCGATGGCCGTGGTAACGGTAACGGCAGGTGTCAGGATGCCGTCGGCGAGCAGCGCGGCGCCACCCAGCATGGCGGGGATGATGAGCCACTTGCCGCAGCGCTTGACCAGGCTGTACAGGGCAAAGATGCCGCCCTCACCATGGTTATCGGCGCGCAGCGAGATGAGCACATACTTGATGGTGGTCAGCAGCGTGACCGTCCACACGACAAGGGAGAGCGCGCCGAGCACGAACTCCTCCGTCACGCTTCCGATGCCGCCGTTGCCGGCAACGAGCGCCTTGGTTACATACATGGGGCTGGTGCCGATATCGCCATACACCACACCCAGCGTGACGAGCATCGCCGAGATGCTCACAGGAATCGCAGCGTGCGAGGCTGCCTCCTTGGCCTTTTGTTCCATAAGCCGGTTTCCTCCCAACTTTAATGTTCGAAGGGATTATAGGTAATCGGCCTGCACTTGCACGGCACCGTTTTCCCAGCTAGATAAACATTTATACGGCCTTTAGGCCACCACGGCGATATGAAATGTGACAAAAGGACTGTCCCCTTGTCACATTCGTCATTTTCCAAGCCAATTTTTGAACCACCACTCCATGGAGCGGCTCATCTCGGCCATAAAGGGACTGGTGTGTTTGCGGGTGTAGATATCCACCACGCGCTCGCCCACCTCGCGGGCATGCGGGCGAAACATCGCGTCCATCTCGGCCACCTGCGCGTCCATGGTCGCAGCATCGGCGCGGCAGTAGCGCTCCTCGTGCACCAGGTTCACCACGGGATGCGCAATGGCCGGACGCTCCTTACGGGGCGTGCCGATGATGAGCATCGACAGCGGCATGGTATAGGGCGGCAAGTCCAGCAGCTCGGCAACTTCCTCGGCATTCTCGACGATATCACCGATGTAGCAGCTCCCCAGGCCCAGAGCCTCGGCGGCAACCACGGCGTTTTGCGCGGCGATCACGGCGTCCTGGGCCGCGATGGCAAAGTCGCCCAAACCCGGCGCGCGGCGGGGCTCCTTACCCGTGCGCTCGACAAACTCGGACTCAAAGCAGCCCACGTGCTCAAACAGATCGATCCACTTGGCATAATCGACCACAAATATGAGTGCCCAGGGCGCCTTGGCAATCATGGGCTGGTGGTCGCACAGGTCGGCCAGGCGGTCGAGCGTAGCCTGCTCGCGGATGCTCACGATGGAGTACATCATCATGGCGCCCGCCGACGGCGCGCGACTCGCCGCATGCAAAATCGCTGCACGCTGCTCGTCGGTCACCGCCACGGGACGGTCGTCGTCATCACGCGCGAAGGCACGCGTGGAGGAACGGTGCTCCAACGTGTCCAGCACCGCATTGCCCGTCGTCTCGACCGGATAGCCGCCCGCGTCCACGTCACCCGCACTCGTCATACAAGCCCGTTCGTTCATCGCCTCATCCTCGCTAATTCTTTAAGAAGCCTTTACGTTTCCGTGTAATTCCCGTCCATTATCGCGCAGGTCGCCACTACATTGCGCCACACCGCCACACGTGCGCGTTAATATGGCTGGTTGTTGTGCGCAGACACCAATTGCAGCGCATATTTAGGTAACAATCGGGTAAACCCCCGCTTTCGTAGGTTTTAAGTTTGTGAGGAGTCTCAGCATGTTCGCTGCCGCCATCTCGCTCGTCGGTCTTGCGGCGACCGTCTACCTTGTTTTGCGCGAGGCCAAGGCCATTCGCGCTCAGTCGGGCACCGTTGCCAAAAGCGCTCTTGGGTGGAGCGTCGCCTTCGGCCTGTTCCAGCTCTTTTTGACCGTCTGGGGCGCTATTGGCCTCGTCGCGCAGAACGAGCCGCTCGCCTTCGTGATGCTCATCCTGACCAACGCCATCCTCACCGGCTGCGCTTGGGCCAGCATCGCCCGCGACCGCATCGCCCCGCGCGTCTTTGCGTTCGCCGGGCCCGACGCCCCCGCCCCCACCGGCAAGCTCGCCCGCCTGCGCGGAGCCTTTGTGGGTAAACCGCTCGTCGCCGCCGTCCTGTGCCTGCTGCTCGCCGGCGTCTTTGCGCTGCTGGGCATGGAGGTCTCGTCCAACCACGACTTTACCTGGGTCTACCCCCTGTGCATCCTGCTCGAGTGGGCCATCATCACCACGCTCATGGTCGGCCTGTTCTTCCTGTTCCAGCGCCACGGCGCAGCCCCCGCGGTCTTGGCCTTTGCCCTCTTTGTCCTGGGCATTGCCGAGTTCTTCGTCATCACGTTTAAATCCATGCCCATCCAGCCGGGCGACCTTTCGGCCATCTCCACCGCCGCCGCGGTCGCCGGCACCGGCTACACCTTCTCGATCTCGCTGTTCTGCGTGCTGTCCATGGGCTTTACCGCCATCGCCATGCTGCTGTGCGAGTACGCCGGCCTGGTGGCACCGCACCGTCAGAAGGGCGCCGCCAACGCCAAGCGCATGCTGCTCACCAACCTGCTCGTCGCCGTGCTGTGCCTGGGCGGTGTAACCGCACACGTCACGCTCATCGACTACTACAACACCCTCGGCATCACCGTCTACACCTGGCGCCCGCTCGAGAGCTACTGGCGCGAGGGCTACCTGCCCGCTTTCATTAGCGCAGCGCAGTCCATCAAGCCGCCCAAACCCGCCGACTACTCCGTCGACGATGCCAAGGCCACGCTCAAAAAGTACGCCAAGGCCTATGACAAATCCGACGCGGCTAAGAGCGATGAGCGCACCGCCGCAAAGGAGCAGTTCGACAGCGAGAAGCCCACGGTCATCGCCATCATGAACGAGACCTTCTCGGATCTGTCGATCTACCAGAACATGCGCGCCGGCTACGAGGGCCCGCAGTACTTTAAGAACCTGTCCAACTGCCTCAGCCGCGGCAAGCTCTACGTGAGCGCCTACGGCGGCGGTACCGCCAATACCGAGTTTGAGTTTATGACCGGCAACTCCATGGCCAACTTGGGCTCGGGCGTGTACCCCTACACCATCTACAACATGGAAACGACCGGGAACCTGGCAGAGCAGTTCAAGTCGCTCGGATATTCCACCACGGCCATGCACCCCAACCACGCCACTAACTGGAACCGCGAGAACGTGTACAAGGACTTTGGCTTTGACCGGTTCCTGTCCATCAACGACTTCCAGGGAGCCGACACTCTGCGCGGTATGGTGACCGACCAGGCGACCTATGACAAGATTCTTGAGCTGCTCGACCAGAACGCCGATCCGCAGTTTATCTTCGACGTGACCATGCAGAACCACTCGGGCTACGACACGGGCCTGCTGCCGGTCGACAAGCAGATGCACCTGAACATCGACACGACCGATCTGGACGCCAAGACCGTCGAGGACGGCACGCTCTCCGATGTCGACGAGTACGTCTCGTGCATCGAGCAGTCCGACCAGGCGCTGCGCTACTTCCTTAACGCCTTGAGCAAGCTCGACCGCAAGGTGGTCGTGGTGTTCTGGGGCGATCACCAGCCGTTCTTCCCGTCCAAGTTCAACGACAAGTGGTTTACCGGCGAGGACGACGCCACGCACCAGGAACGTCTGTGGCAGACCGACTACATCATCTGGGCCAACTACGACGTTGCCGGCTGCGACCAGACGAGCGAGGTCGACGACCTGTCCACCAACTACCTGTCCACGCAGCTGATGCAGCTAATCGGCGCGCCGCTGACCGACTACCAGAAAGCGCACGTGACGCTGCGCGAGTCGCTGCCCGCTATCAACTCCGTGGGCTACGAGGACGCCAGCCTGCGTTGGGCGCTCTCCTCCAACGTCACCGGTGACGACGCCGAAGCCGCAGCCGCCACCAAGGCGCGCGAGGATTACGCCAAGATGCAGTACTACGAGATGTTCCGCGACGGCAAGAACGTGTACACTGAGCACTTCCAGACCGAGGCCAACGAGACCGACCCCAACCTGGCACCGGGTACGACCAAGATCAAGTAGCGACCAGCTGCGAGTTCATAACTGAAACGTCTGTCCGGGCGGAGGCATATAAGGTTCCCTGCTCGGACAGTCCTGCGCAAGACGGGGGCCACATTAAGTGGCCCCCTTTGCGTGCGGAACTCGCGATGAACCTTATATGCCTCCGCTTGGACAGACGCCCTGATGTTGGGGCGTGGCTTGTCTTGGGTGTATCGCCGAACATATATAAGTTGAAGGCCACGTTATGTGGCCTTCTTTGTTTGCGGAAAGTGTGTCCCGGAATTCTTGTCTGGAATGGGATGCAGTTTCCGCTTGGGACCCGATTGGGAAAGTGTGTCCCACTATTCAGCTGGATTCCGGGATGTATTTTCCGGTTGAGGCTCGTTGGGAAAGTGCGTCCCACTTTGGGGGCTGATTCTGGGACGTGGCTTCCGGTTGGCTCTCATTGGGAAAGTTCATCCCATTTCTCGGCCTAATTATGTGACGCAGTTTCCCGTTGAGGACCCTTTGGGAAAGTGCGTCCCGGTCTGGGCGCTCAAACTGGGATGGATTTTCCGGATGAGGGCTTGACGGAAAATGTGTCCCGTTCCGGGCGCTAATTGTGGGATGCAGTTTCCGCTTGCGGAGTCTCCACTCAACAGAAAACCCGGGTGGCCTGTTTTTTGGCTACCCGGGTTTTTGGGTTGTCGATATGTTCGACTGGCTACTAGTGGGTCTTGCGGCGCTTGATCAGCATGATGAGGGCTATCACTACGAGCGTTGCTCCCGCTGCTGCTGCGGTGGCGACTAGGGCGAATGTTTGGTCGCCGGTGTTTGCGAGGTTCTTCGCTGTGGTCGTAGTCTTGACCTTGGTGTCGGTCTTAGCTCCGTTGTCGGACTTGGGCTTGTCCGGGTTCGTCGGGGTCTCAGGAGTCTCGGGGTCCTTTGAGCCTTCGGAATCGGTTGGGCCGGCGGTGTTTACCAGCGTATGGTCCAGGAACTTCTTGGCGCCCGCACTTGCCTGTGAGAACAGGCGGCGCGTGCGGATCGGGGTGGCGTTCACCGTTGTGGGCGCCGTCTCCTCGGCCTCGATATTCACGAGCGTCGTGCCGGTGTCGAGGCCCACGTCGTTGTATCCCACGTGGCAGTAATACTGCGCACCGTCATCGTCTGCGGTCAGGTCAATCTCGAGCTTTGAGGCCGTTCCAGCCGCGAGGTTGCCATCGGCACCCACGAGCTTAAACTCCGTCTCGCCGCGGCCCTTGCGGTACCACATATAGGTCGGTGCCAGCCCTGTTTCGCTATCGTCGGCACCGAGTTGCTTCACATGGCCAATCGCCGAGAGCGTCAGGTGGCTTCCCGCCGTGCGCTCAACCGAAGAGTCGTATCCAAGATCCGACCCCTCCGCAGCATCCGCCGCAGGTCCGCTCACGGTCATCGTCATGCCATCGGGCATGGTCTTGACCGTGATGATTGCCGAGCGAATACCTGTTTCGGTCGTGGATCCATTCTTAACGGCGGCGATGGCGAATCGATACTCCGTATTGGGCTGCAGCCCATCCCACTTGAGCGAGGTCTGCGTGTTGTCGGCAATCTTCCAGCTATTGACGACCGCATCCGCCGCATTGCTCTGCAGCATGCCCACGCCGTAGCTAAAGCCACTCTTGTTTGCGAGTACATCGTCCCAGCTAAACGTAACGCTGGTCGAATCGACGGCGTTTGCCGTAAAGCCCGTCACGGCCGGCGCGTCGGGCATCTCGACGTCCTTAACGTCATAGCCCACGATCCAGAACTGGTCGGTGTCCTTGGTGCCGAGCTTGTCGCCCGAGCCTGCCTCGAACTTGTCGACATCCACCGCGTTGACGCCCAGACGCCACACAAAACCGTACTTGCCCTGCGCGGCCTCGGGCAGGTTGTCGACGGTGCCGCCGTATTCGGTCGATTCACTCGAGGAGTTACCCGTAGTAAAGCCGGCGTTGGCACCAAAGCACAGGCCGCCAAACAACTCGTGCTTTGCGAGCTTCGCGCCCATGACAACGCTGCCGTTCAGCGTCAAGCCGAGCTCGAGCTCCTGCTCCTTGCCCTCCTCGACTTCGATGGTCTGCTCAATGCTCGCCCCCGACTGCGCGGCGGCGCCGTTAAACCCATCGTGCGTGTAGGCGCGCGTTACGCCAGGCTTGCCCAGGCCAAAGGAATCCCCAACGGGAGTCTCGCCGTTGAGCGTCGTTTGATAGGTTCCGGGTTCTCCCGACCGGTTGGTCAAAAAGTAGCTGAGCGGCGTCATATTGTGCTGTTTGGCAATGCGGTCATAGGCCTCGACATTAACGACCGAGGTCTGCGCGCCGAGCGACACGGGCGCCGCCATCACGCCCTTGCCACCAGTTTCCTCATTTTCGATCTCATACTCGTAATAGACCATCGGAATCGTGTAGAGCACGGTCTTGTCACCCTCGCCGGCATGCGACTCATAGCTTACGCTTGCGCTGACCGTGCGCTCGCTCCGGTAGTCATAGCATCCCTCGGCGGCAAAATCGACTGAAGCATTCATCGCGACCAGGGGCGGACCGGTCTGCACCTCGACGGCAACGCCCAACTCGGCGCCAATGGTATAGCCCTGGGATGTCCCCGTGCCCTTTTCCTCTCCGTATGACGTGCCGCCCAACACCAGATAGCCGTATGCCTGCTCCAGATCCTCAACATAGGGCGCATCCTGCAGCACGGCAAGCACGCGCGGGTTGGTATAGACCTTGTAGCGGTCCTTGTACGTGATCTTGACGCTGTCGTTGTCGACATCGGGCAGCGCGAGCGAGATAAATGTGCCGTAGGTAGTGCCGCGACGGTTGCTCTCGCTAATCACCTGCTCCTCGCCGCGGCGCACCTTTCCGTTCTCGTCGAGCGAAAAATGCGAGGCGGTCATCCAATAATAGTCATCGTTCTTGCGCAGGTCCTCGTCGCGGTGCTTGCCCACCACGGCGATAAAGCTCTCGTTATAGCGGTCCGAACCCGAGACGCTGCCCGCCTTGACGTCGCTGATCCACACCTGCTCTATACCCTTGTGGTCATGCTTGTTGCTGCTGTTGTATTGCTGACCGCTCATGCTCATGGTTCCGACCATGGACCCCAAGCCCTGAGCCCCGCTCTGTGCCGTGTTGCAGGCAAAGTCGCGGAACACATCGCCGCCCACGAGCACCTCGTCGACCGCCAGCTGCTCGGACAGGCCGTCAAGGTTGGCAGTGGCAAGGGCAATAGGCGCCAAGGTGCACGGATAGCGCTTATCCTGAGCGCTATCCTTCCATGCGCTGTTGGGCACATGCATCAGCCCATAGGAGGCGAGGAGCCCGTCTCTGTATTCCTTGCAATCGGAAAGCTTGAACTCGCCAGACTCCGAGTCAAAATACGCGTAGCGGTACAGCGCGCCGTACAGCCCCTTGCTGCCGTCAGAAGCGCCGTAATCAAAAGCGCTGCGTTGCCAGTCATAGCCCGCAAGAATAAGGCCCGTGACGGTTTCACCCGTCTTCTTTCCTTCTTCATCGTAGGCGGCAAACGTGCCGAACGTCGCATTCGCAGCGACCATGGTCTTGCCGTTCGCGGAGAGGGAGATTGCGCCCGCGTCGCCCAGAGCATCGACATGGACGAGCGCACCCTTGGATGCATCCCACGAAAACAGCTCGCAATGCGTCGACTTATCAATATTCTTCTTGCCGTAGGGTGCCGAGACCACGATGGCGAGGTCATCGCAAAAATCGCGATCGAGGTCGCCGGCCGCTAGCGAAACGACAGGAGCTGACTGAAGCTGCGTCCAGGAGTCGTTCCCGCCCTTGTTGTGCGTGGTGTAGTCCGCGGCGTTACCGGCATCGATCTTGACGACGCTTTGCTTCCAGTTGCCGCCCTCCAAGTCATACATGTCGACTACAGCCTTGCGCACGCCGTTCTCGTCGACATAGCAGCCCGCGTAGACAAAAAGCTCGTCGACGCCGTCGCCATCGACATCGCCCGCCTCGACATCAAAGACGGCGTCGTGCTCTTGCAGGTAACCGGCATCCAGGTACTTAAAACGGCCTTCGTACATCATATTAGTGTTGACCGTCACCGGCAGGTGTGTGTCGAGAGTGCGCGTACGCCCGTTGCTAAACGAGTAGAGGACCAGCTCAACCTTTCCGGCGTATGACTTGCCGTCAATCGTCGTGGAGGAACTGTCGCCGTAGGCACGGAGCTCGGCAACGCGGCTCTTTTTGCCCGTGCTAGCGTCGCTGCAGAACTCAACACTCGTGGCGTGAATGCCCGAGAAACCGTTGTTGTTGTTGGCGAGTACTGTTGAGGACTCATTGTTGCTTAGGTACGACCAGGTGCCGCCACCGTAGTCGCTATGCTTGTAGAGATCGCTGTTCGTATCGAAGTTGTTGACGTTTTGCCAGAACTTTGCGGCGCCCCACACACTTCCATAGCCATCGGTGAGTTTGCTGCTGCCGCCAATGTCACCGCGCTCGACGTTCTCGAGCTTGTCGCGCAGAGTGTAGCGATTGCCATGGCTACCGTTAGCTGCCATATAGACCTCGCTGCGCGTGGCAAACGTCGTGGGGGTATCAGTGGAATAGGGGCCAACGGTATCGGCCGGAATGTCCTCGCTCGTGCCCAGACCCAGGGCTTGATAATCCTGCTCGGTCATATCGGTGATTGCGGGCGCGTCTGCCGCCTGGGCAACCTGGGGCGTGGCCGTGAAGCAGGCGACGCTCGTGGCGATCAACGCAGCAAGCGCCGCCGTCCCAACAAGCGGGATTTTCGACAGCCTACGGATACGGGGGTGTGGAACGTACATGAGGGACCTCGCTTTATTCGAGTGGAGTGGACTCATTTTTGCAAATGATACATCCGATGCCCGATATCACGTGTCTCATTTTCGCCAACGGCGTGTCTCATTTTTGAGAATCCGAGATGCCGCGGAAATCTTATCCCAGCTCAAAGGCCATTTCTGGGATGCATTTTCCGTCGAGTGCCTCATCGGGAAACTACGTCCCATTCCAAAGGCAAATTCCGGGACGCATTTTTCGAAAGCCTGCCCATCCGGAAAGCCCGTCCCACTTTGGACGCATCCGGGCACGGAACCATCGACCTATCAGGCCTCCCATCAATAAAGAGGCGTCCTCCCGGACGGCGGAGCACGAAGTTCATCGCGAGTTCCGCACGCAAAGAAGGCCACTTAATGTGGCCTTCGTCTTGCGCAGGACTGTAGAGCAGGGAACTTCGTGCCCCGACGCCCGGGGGGCGTTGCGTTTAGAAGATGGATCCAATGTGCTCTCCGTGCGAGCAGGACTGTAGAGCAGGAAACCTAATATTCCGCCGCCGGGCGGGCGAAACATTTTGAAGATGGACCTAGCGTTTATTCCTTCGGGACAAGATCAGCGCAGCCATGAAAGCGATAATCGCTAGCGTTAGCAGCGTCAAAAGCAGAGCGAGCGAGTTGTCGCCCGTCGCAGCCAGGCCAAACAGGCTGGGCTTTTTGGAGCCAGCAGGCTGCGCAGGAATTGTTTCGCCATCGTCCTCGGCGGTGATCTCCCAGCGGACGGTCTTGCTCGCGTCGGCAAGCTCGTTACCCACCGACGTCGGGACACTCAGCTGCAGATTGAGCACCGTGCTGCCATCGCTCGTGAACGTGGCGACCTGCGTGGGATAGGCGAACACGCTGCCCGGCGTTCCCGTCTGGAGCCAACCGTCAGACGCATCGCCAGCCGACGCCGTTAAGGTAATGGGCGACAGCAGGTGTGCCGTCTCGTGATTGACAACGGCCCGCACAAACACGCGTACCTGGGATTTTACGCCCGTGGCACGAACCTCGATCTGCTGCTCGCGCGCATCGCCGGGCATTAGATCTTTAAAGGCGGGAAACAGATCGGGCTCCCCCGAGGAGCCCGTCGCCCCCGTTACCGTCAGCTGGCGCGCATTTCCGTCATAGGCAATCGCGGGAGCATCGGCAAACGCGCGGGCGGGAACGGCGAGCGCGACCACGCAGAGAATGGCCGCGACCATGCAACGCAAGGAGCGCGCAACGCCTTTGCGAATCGGGAACGCCATACTTACGCACCTCCGTGCGGCGGCACCAGCACGCCATCTTTGACCGTACAGTTCCATGCCTCGGTGACCGCATCGTCGGGCGTGGACTGAATCGCCTGGGTCGAAATGTCGACGACTAGGTTTTTACCATCTGCCTTCTTCTCGGACACGCTCTTGATGAGCACGCCCGTCTTGTCGAGCGGCTTAACAGAAGACGTCCAGTAGTAGAACCCGTCGCTCGCAAGAACCCAAGACGAAGGTCTGTTAGTGGCGGAGGCATCGCCTTTATCGCCCCACTCAATGGTGTAGTCGGTGCCGGCAACCGGCTCATCCCACAGGCGCGCGCCATCCTTATCCTGCCAGTAGATATCCACCGCGACACGCAGGTATGCCGGAGCCGAGCCCGTGTTTTTTACCGAGACATCCCTTTTCACGTTGTCCTTGAGCGTCTCGTCCACCGAAGGCGCCACCGAGCCAAAGCCAAACTCGTTGACCAGCACGCCCGTAACCGAAAGCCACGCAAAGGTGCCGACGACGCCGGCCAAAAGGAGGACGCCGACAAGGAGGGCAACGATCCGCTTGCGCTTAGTCATCCTTGTCCTCCCCCCACAGCGTGCCGTTTTCCCAAACATTCTTGGCACGAGAGCCGCCATCGACCCATTTGTCCTTCGCGCGCGTGTTGACGCACGTCACCACCGCATCGCCCGCGCTCGAAGCAGACGAAATCGTCAGCTCGGCAGATTTACCGGGCGCCTTGCCCGGCGTGCTCAGCTCGCCCTCGTAGCGCCATGCCCAATTCGTGTCTTCCTCGACGGTATAGATGCCCGTCGGCGCGGCGAACTGCACGCTGCCGACATACCAGGTCTCACCGTTTTCCTGCTGCCGCTTATCGACCTTCACCTCGGCCACGCGTGTCTCGGGAGAGGCTCCCTCCGCCGTCTTCGTCACCTTAAAGCGGAACGTCTGTCCCATGGCGCTGGCGTCGGTGGTCTTTTTGACGATCGTCAGCGCATGAGTCTGGGCAAAGTTGAACACGGCATTACCGGGATCTTGCTCTCCTTCGCCTGTCTTCTTGGACTCCAGACGGTTGGCCAAGTCGAACGAACCGTTACCCGAGCCCAAGCTGTAGAGCGAGACATACTGGTCGTTAACGGGTTCCTCCGCCATGGACGCACCAGGACCGTAGCTCGCCTGCTTAACGGTAACAGTCAGCTGCGTCCCCATAAACGGCTCGGCGAAGCAGACCTTAAACGGCGCCTTGTCGGCACCGTCATCGACGGTGTTGGCGGCGGCGGGATCGAGCAGCCATTTAAGCTGCGCGGTCATAGTTACGGGGTTCGCGGGATCAGACGTATCGTTGGCCACCACGCGATACGTCACGGGATACAGGTCCATGTCTCCCGTGACCGGCTCGCCCTTAAACTCATTCCAAGACTTCGGAGCGCCAACGGCAGGCACATATCGCCACTCCAGGAAGAGCTCGCGTACGTCACCGCTGGCCGCCTGTTCATCGAGCAGCGCGACGATCTTGGAGTGGGCGTCCGGGTCGTATGCCACGGACTTTTTCTCCATCTCGGGATTGCCGTTTTTGTCATAGACCGGGTTGCCGCTCTCATCCACCTTGGGAACATCGACGTTATGGACAAAGCCGGCGCCCGTCGCTCGCTCGCCGTCCGAGTCGACCGTCGCCGTAAAGATGACCGCCCCGTCGACGCTGTGATAGCGCACCTTATACGGCGTGACCTTGTACACCGCGGTGTAGGTCACGCTCTCAAAGGGCTCGCTGCCCTCGAGGGGATACTTCTCGTCATCGGTCAACAGGGTGTATTTGCCATCGGGTTCATAGTCGCGCGACCAGCCGACAAAGTCGTACTTGGTGCCATCCTTGTCGACAACCTCAGCTGTAGCTCTTACTTCCAGCGAAATTTGATCGCCAGAGTCGGTGCGCGAAAGAGAACGCACGGAATCGGGGTCATCCAGATTGGCATCGATATTCGATTGGACTTTTACCGCGCTGGGACGGTAAACCGGGTACAGCTCCATGGGGGCCTTGACCACAGTGTTTTTATCCACCATGGGAAGACCGTCCGACCAAACGACATAGCCGCTACCAGCAGCCGGCTTGGTTTCCGTCCAGCCCGCGAACACGTTGTATGCGCTCGTCGCGGCATCGATGTCTCCAACGTTATACGTCGGCAGCGGCATGCCATCCTTAAGGCTGCCGAGCGTATTGCCCTCCTGCGCGAGCTTGCCATCGATATCGGTGTCGTTCAGGTGATACACCACCGCAATGGGCGTGTAGTAGGCCACAAACGTGTAAGGCTTGCCCGGCTCCACCGGATAGGTATACGAGTTATTGCCGTCAGATTCGAGCTCCTTGACCTCACCGTTCGGGAGTTCGATTTCGACCTTATTCAGCTTGTATAACTCGCCGCCTGACTTGTATACCGTCGTTTCGATATCAGGAGTCACCGTTGCCGTGGCGGGATCGGTGTCCGCATTGAGATTAGGGGTGATGTCATACCTAGGAACATTCACCTCGGAAGTGCCATTAAAACCGGCGCGGTGCAGGTTGGTGGTGTAGTTGACGTCGTACTTCGCGTACACCGGATAGGCATCCTGCCACTGGGTGACCTTGGAGTCAGGTGTCGCCAAGTATGGCGCCGCCTTCTCCGGATCACTCGTCACATAGGGGTCGCCGGCAACATCATAGATATATTTCCAGACGGGAGAATTCTGCTGGACCTCGGCGGTCGAAATCCAGCCCAGGAACTTATAGCCCGGCACAGCCATCTCCGCATCGGTCGGGGAAGCTTCGAGGGTCAGGGGGCTCTCATACGATCCCTTCTCACCATCTTCTGGCTTTTCTGCCACTTTAACCGACGTATTAACATGCGGGTAGTAATACGTGAACGTCGGATCAACCCCGTTCACCTTGGCCTGCAGCAAGTTACTCTCATAGCGCCGCGTGGCAGTCCTCACGACCTTATCGCCCTTGTTGTAGAAATTAACGTCCGTGGTAATCATCGCGCGAACGTAGTACTTCTTATCTGTACGCACCATGCTCTCGATGGGATTTTTCACATATGTCCAATATTCACCATCGCGCTCAAGCGTCCAGAAATTCAGGCGATAGCGATCATTCACCGGTTTGACCGTTACGTTCAGCGAAGCCGAAGTCCAAGTATCGCTTAGCGTTGCAGCGCCTGGAAAATCGGTATCGGCATAGAGGTTTTTCAGAGTATCGGCTCCCGTATCGTTTTTAACGTTGTGCGAGTACGCATTAAGGGGACTCACGACAAGGGTATTCGCCGTGAAGCGCGTGCCACACGTTTCGTCATACCTATCCTTTATACCGTGGTCAACATGCTCCGGACCCCAGTGGACGACGTTTTCACGCACGAAGGTACTACCGACGTTTTCCTCAAAGGGCGTTCGATAGCGATTCCAAACGGAACAAAGTAGCTTGCTGTCCGTAAACTCATGGTTGGTATAAGCCCGAACGTAATAATCCACCCGGTACTCAAAGCGGGCGATGTAGGTGTGTCGCACGGTTAGATCGACATCGGCAGGGAGTGTATAGCTGGGGTCGCGGCTTACGCGCACCTCGAGCGGGGCATCCTCGGTTCCCTTGTTTTCGTACCAACCCAAGAAGCGATAGCCATCGGGCAGCTTGCCGTCCTCGGACAGAGGCTTATTGTCCTTATCTCGTACCTGCACGGTATAGGAGCTCGTTCCATTCTCGCCCGGCTGCACGTCCACATGAGTATTACCCACGCCAACGCGCTGGGTCACATCACCGAGTTCATCCTGCTCATTGCCTTCGAACACCGTCATGATGTTCGAAACATAGTCGCTGTACACGGGATAGAAATCGGTGGGGCCGACCACGGCAATCTCGCTGCCCACGGGATAGAATGCTCCCTTGTTTTTCAGATCAGCCAGCTGATCTGAGGTAATGGCAGCATAGGCGCCATTCATGCTCTTATCGGCGTTCGGCTGCGTGGTCCATCCAATAAACGTCGCGGTAGGCGGCAAGCCGCCGCGATCCGCGGGGGCAGCCGGCGTCAAACCGACGCCATAGCGGTACCAGTCCGTGGACGGATCGTGTGCCTTGCCGTCTTTCCAATCAAGCGTCTCGCCCTTAACGTTATAGAGCAGCACCTGCGCCTCGTATGAAGCGATAAAGAGGTCATTGCCCTTGAAGCCCTCACTCTCGGCATGATCCTTGCCGTTGTCGGCAGTGTAGATAGAGGTCGCCTCGTGCTTCGTGTTGTCCTGAACGCGCTTGCCATCCCTCACAGCAGCACCATCGGTCTTGCCGTCAAACCAGCTGTTGTCTTGGCCAATGTGGTTCACACGCACATCGGGTTCGCGGAACCAACCCATAAAGCGGTAACCGTCGTTCGCCTCGCTCAGCCCCTCAGGCTTTGCAGAGGTCTCCTGCTTAAACGTTACCGACGTATCGCCTTGGGCCAAGCCCTGTGCCGTTCCGGCTAGCACGGCGCTCACCGCAAAGGTGTACGGATCGCTGGTGGACTGGTCTTTGCCCAACATGGTTGCCAGAACAGTTGCCGTGCCCGCACCGGGAAAATCAATCGTCGCCTTAACGCTCTGGCCATGCACGGGGATATTCAGCTTGTAATCCATCGCCCACTCATTGGTGTGCTGACCACCCAGAGCCTTGTCGTTATCAGTCGAGCGCTTGGTGCCGGCGCAAAAGTCATAGTCGTGCTCTTCCCACAGCTCGCGCGTGGTGTAGCGCTCGTCATCCCACGGGCCGTAGCCGTCGCCCTTGGTGGTACCGTCACCGCCAAACGAGGGGATCTTCTTTTTGGCAGGATTGCCCTGGCTATTGCCAGACAGGCTCACGCTCGGCTTAAAGTAGCACTCGGTGACCGTGGCGTCGCCCTTGTTGGCGCGCGCGGCAATACCGCCCAAGTTCACGTCGTTTTGAATAATGGGGATCACGGCGATGGGATTGTACTGACGCGAGCTCAAATCGCCGGCGAAATGGCTGCGAGTGATTTCATTACCGCTCTTAGACAAGATGCGGCCTGCAAGACCGCCCGTCCAAGCGCGCGTTACGGAGACAACGCCCACGTAAGAAGCAGCATAGCTATAGCATTTCGCCGTTGAAAAGCAATCGATGACTTTAGCGCCTTCCGCCATGCAACCGACGAAGCCCGAAGCGTACACGTTGTTGCCGCCCAGGGCGCCGATGGCCACATCGTACTTATTGGTAACGTCGGTCATGTCCATCGAGGAGCCATCCTCGCTTCGCGTGGGCGTGACGCGGCAGTACTCGATGGTCGAGTTCTTGACGTAGCCGGCAAATGCCGCCATGTACAGGCCCTCGCCACCGATCGCCTGCACACCTGCAGTGGTGTTATGGACGGCTCGACCGCCGCGCACCTCGCAGTTGTACAGATTGCAGCCCTCCAGCTCGCCTGCGATCATGCCGCCTTCGAAGCCGGCGTTCGTGATAACGTTGAGCATGTTGTTGGCGCACGTAACGTGCAGGGTGCTCTCCATGACCATAACGTTTTCGAAGTGGGTGTTGATCGCCCTGCCCACGATAATGCCGCCGCGGAAGTCAGCCCAAATGTTGGCATCCTTGACCAGGAAGTTCTTGATGGTGGCGCCGTCGGTCTCGGCAAAGAAGCCCGTGTCGCGCTCTGGGTCCAAGACCTTATTCTCGTAGTTCAGGCCCTTCACGGTATGGTTTTGACCGTCAAAGACGCCCTTAAATGGATGTTCCTTGTTGCCAAAGGAGAGGTGCTTGACCGTATCCTCAACAATGGCGTTCATATCATCATCGTTAAGAACGATATCGTTATCGAGATAGACGCGCCACTGCGACGTGTCGCGCTGTCGCGACAGCGCGACACACGCCAGGAAGTCGTTCCTGTTTGTGATATGGAATTCGGTCTGATCATCGGCATGCGCTGCCGCCGGCAGCGCCATAACGCAGCAAAGGGCAATCGCCGCGACGGCAATCAGCCTGTTGAGCACACCTCGGTTCACGATCTTAATCTTCATGGGCTAGTTCGCCTCCGGCCAGCCCGCGACGTCAAGCACGTCGAGGACAGAATCGTTTGTCTGCTGGTTTTTGGCCTGCACGGCCTGAACGTCGATATCGAGTTTGAATGAGCCGCCGCGCGCGGCATCGTGGTAGTCGCCCACAAATCGCAGCGAGTCCATAAGGCTCTCCGTCATGACGCCGGGATCGAGCACACCCCCGCGTCCGGCAAGGCCGCGATAGTAAAACCACCCATCGCCACCATCGACCCACGGGGAGCCATCGCCCGCGCTCACGTTAAAGGCGACGTTGTCCGAGGCATCCGCGGTCGAGCCGTCAGACGCCACCGACGTCATGCGCAGACGTGCGCGAACATACTCGGGCTGTGCGCCGGCATTCTCCACGCGCACGATGCGGCTAATGTCAGAGCCCGTGGCCTTGGTGTCGGGATAGTCCCCGTGCTCGTTGGCCTCAAACGGAATCTCTTCGCCTTGCTCGTTTAGGGTGTATTCGCAGACTCGTACCTTCACGCTGCCAAACGATAGGACGTTGTTCGCCGGAACCATATCAACGGTAAAAGCCAGCGTGCCGCACAGGCACGCCAGGGCCAACAGCGCCATCGCGGCAAGCGCCAAGGTGCGTTTCTGATTGTCGGAAAGATTGTTGAGCATTACGTTCGCCAATCGTCGATCAAAGGGGAACCGAGATCCCGACCCGAAAATGGGGATGGGGAGCGGGCCGGGATCTCAGCAGGGAGGGGTTAAGCCTGAGCCTGTTTATCAGCCCAAACCTTGGCCTGCTCGACAGCGTTGGTGGCAGCGTCAGACTTGTCGCCCTTCTGGTCAGCGCCGAAGATGTAGGCGGAAACCGTCATCTTGGGAGTGGTGGCAACCATAGAGCCCTCCAAGGTGCTGGGGAACACAACCTTGCTAAAGAGCTCGCCGGTGTAGACGTCCGTGGCAGCACCCTTAGCAGCCAAAACGGCGGGACCGTCCGTGGCGCCCTTGGCATACATGAACAGACCGCTCAGGTACTTGCCATCGGCGGAGGTGGTCACCTTACCATCAACCTGCTTCCAGTTGTTGTTGAGGGTGAAGTACGGGGTGTCCGCGGAAGTGGCGGTGTCAGTGACCATGGCGTTCTTCACATAGATAAACACGTAGGCGTCATCGGAACCCTTCTTGATGCCGACGTTGGGGTTCTTATCAGCGGTGGCGCCGGGAACGATCTTGGAGTTTTCGACCCACTTGGTCTCGAACAGGTAGGCCTTGCCAGTGTTCGGATTATTGGGGTCCGGCTTCTCGGGATTGTCCGGATCAGGCTTGTTTTCCGGGTGGCCAAAGCTACCCACCGTAAACACGTTCTCCAGCGACTGCGTGGCCGTCAGCCATGCATAGGTGCCCACGCCGGCGGCCAGCACCAGCAGCAGCAAGGCGGCAATGATGCCGTAGCGCTTTTTCTTCTTGTTTTCCATCGTTCTCTTCCTTTCGATAATCGACTTCCCCGGCAACGGCCCTTGCCGTTGCCGACACCTCTCCCCTGCCGCTATGGACGCCGCTCCCTCGCATGCGCGCGGGCATGTTTGCCCGCAGGCTCGTCGGGAACCATCCGATCGAGCACAATCGACGCCGCGACCAGCAGCGCCAGAACGGCCACCACAACAAGCAAACCGGGCATCGTCGTGCAATATGCGTTAACGAAGCCAAGGTAAGGGACACAAAAAGAGACGACGCCGATCACGCGTGAAAAAGGCGTCTGCTCGGCGTCGTGCACGATGATTCCATCTGCATTTTTGTTTGCGATTCCCTGCGTGCTGATCGTCTGCGCCACAGGGTCGACCTCGTACACCTGGTGGGTCACCACGGCGCCGTCCGATCGGTAAAAAGTTGCATTGTCGCCCATGGCAATATCCGTTGGATCAACCTGGTGAACAAACACCATGGAGCCGACGGGAAGCTCGGGTTCCATAGAGCCCGAGAGCACGGCGAAGGGCATGTAACCAAATGCACGGGGAGCGAAAGAAACAACGGCAAGGGCTATGACAAGCGCGAGCGCCATGCCACTAAGAAGTGAAATAAATCGTCTGAATCCGCGCGCTGCCAACGTGATTATTTCATCCCCATCGAGGCCATATTCGATCCCATCAAGGATTAGCCACTTTTCTAAGACGTTTAATAGATGAGTTCGAAAAAGCCAATCTGAAATCTATTTATAACAATCACTGTAGCTACTTCCGCGTTTTTATCAACGTTTTTCCGCCAAATGCTACTATTTTTGCCGTAAGTGATTATTTGTCCCCACACTTGTCTGCTTTATCCAACAACTGCGGCTAACCCCTACACAACTTTTCGAAAGAGGGTCTGATATTTTGTACGGCTTAGATATCGTACCCCCCCCCCACATTAAATTATGCTGCATTTAGTATCGTCTATTTTCAACCCCCTTATTGATGCCTCTACGGCCACCCCCTGCAGCCCACAGCCCATACCTTCTGGAAACCCCATCCATCCGGAAACCCCGTCCCACTCTGAATGCATCCAGCGAACGCATGCGAGCGTGTTGTCCAGAACGGCCTCGTCATCGGGGTGATGGAAAATGTCGTCCCAAACGCTTGCCACGGTTGCGCCCACGAGTGTCAAGAAAAAAGCCTCGAGGATTTCGAGGCTTTCACACTTGTATTGTTTTGCACGAAGGACCGCGAACGGCGAAGCTACTCCCCCAGCACGGCCTTTTTGGCGGCTGCAGCCATGTTGTCCAGATCATCCTTGGTGGGATGGTCCTTTGCGGCAACCCAGTTGTCGAGCAGCATCTTAAATCGGGCGTTGTCGGGATCTTGCTCGAGCATGGCCTCGTAGCGCTGCTTGACCGCGGGACCCATCTTGCCCTGGCACATCGCCCAGCCTACAAGCTCGGCATCATTGGCCAAATTGGAGGTCACGCGATCGATAATCTGCCTAAAGTACTCCTCGCTGGCCCCAAAGCCGCAGGTGCCAAACAGGAAGACGCGCTTGCCGTGCAAGGCTGAGAGCAACGTCGCGACCGAAGGCGTGCACGCGCCCTTGTCGCACCAAAAACCGACAAGCACCGTGTCGGCCGCGCAGGCGCCCTGCGCCTCGAGCGCAACCTGATCTGCATCCGCATCGTCGCTCAACGCCGCGGCATGGACAAACTCAACACCCGCAGCCTGCAGCGTGCGCTTGATCGCACCCGAAACCATCCTGGTATTACCGCTCTTGCTGTTAACCACCAAAGAGCACGTCATAGTCACGTTGCCTCGTATCCCCCAAAACTAAAGCCACTAATGCAATTTATTAGATGAATATCTTAGTACTAACGCGACAGATGTAAACCACCGTCTGTCGATTGGCGATGCAGACGACATCTTTGGACAGATTTCGAACAGTATGTGCTTCGGATTGAAACCGCCGCAGAACGTTTCACGAATGGCCGAAAAACTGTTTCACAAAACGCCGTCAAATTGTTTCATATAATATCGTCAATTTGTTTCACGAAATACCGTTAAATTGTGTCATGGTTTTTCGTCAAAATGTTTTACGCGCTGGTAAGATGCTATAAAACAAAATGTTTCTTTGAATGGCGGGAAGTACGATGACTAGGTATATGAGTAGATGTATCGATCGCTCAATCGAACGCGATCTTGGCATTTTTGGTGCCGTGCTCATTCAGGGACCGAAGTGGTGTGGAAAGACGACTACGGCCCAGCGATTCGCTGAATCATCGCTGTCTCTCTCCGACCCTGCCGGAGACTTTGCCGCACTGCAGCTTGCCAGGATTGACCCAGCTCAAGCAATAGTCGGCGCAACGCCGAGACTCATCGATGAGTGGCAAGAAGAGCCAAAACTGTGGGACGCAATACGTTTCGAATGCGATCGTCGGACCGGTGAGCCAGGGCAGTTTTTGCTTACGGGGTCAGCAACACCAAACGACGCCGACCAACCGATGCACAGCGGCATCGGGCGCATATCACGCTTGCGCATGGAAACAATGACTCTGGCCGAACTCGGGGTTTCCTCAGGGGCGGTCTCGCTCGAATCGCTGCTTAACGGATGCCCCATCAAAGCGGCACTTGGATCCATCAGCGGCATCGCCGATATCGCCGATTTGCTATGTCGTGGTGGTTGGCCTCAGGCGGTTGGCAAGACGACTGCCGATGCAATGCGTATATCCGCTGCCTACATCGACGGTGTCTGCGAATCGGATGTTTCGAGGGTTGACGGCGTGAAGCGTGACCCGGAGAAAGTCAGGGCTCTTCTGTCTTCGCTTGCGCGCAACGAATCCACTCTTGCCGGCGAAAAGTCTCTTGAGAAAGACCTCGGCGGTGATGTATCGAGAAGTACGCTGCGGCGCTATACGGATGCCTTGCGCAGAATACACATCATCGATGATATCCCGGCTTGGCATCCGGCGCTCAGGTCTCCGGTAAAGCTGCGGCAAGGTGCGAAAAGGCACCTCGCCGACCCTTCGCTTGCCGTCGCACTGCTCGGAGCAAATCCGGAGTCATTGGCATCCGACCCGAAGACGCTGGGACTGCTCTTCGAATCCCTCGTCCTGCACGACCTTAAGGTCTATGCAGCCGCAAATGACTCATCGGTGTCCCACTACCATGACGCCGACGATCTCGAGGTCGATGCCGTTATATGCAGGCGCGATGGAACTTGGATTGCCGTGGAAGTAAAACTCGGAAGTCCGCAGATCCCCGAGGCATCTGCAAACCTGCTTCGACTCGAGCGCAAGCTTGTCGAGCGTGGCGAGAGACCACCCGCGGCCAAGCTCATCGTCATCGGGTTCGGCATGCCAGCCCATACAACGCCCGGGGGCATTATCGTTGCCCCCGTTGACACACTCGCGCCCTAGCGCTGCATTACATGCCCCGCGGGCTTGCTCACTGAGCGAATTGGCTGCGGTAGAGTTCGGCGTAGAAGCCGCCTGCCGCTAACAGCTCGTCGTGCGTGCCGCGCTCGATAATCTGGCCGTCGCGCATGACCAGAATGCAATCGGCGTTGCGGATCGTCGACAGGCGGTGCGCCACCACAAAGCTTGTGCGGCCGGCCATAAGCTCGTCGAATGCCGCCTGCACCTGCAGCTCGGTGCGCGTATCGATACTCGAAGTCGCCTCGTCCAGCAGCAAGATAGCCGGATCGGTGAGCATAACGCGTGCGATGCACAACAGCTGCTTTTGGCCCTGGCTAAACGTGCCGCCGTCCTCGCCGATGACCGTATCGTAGCCGCCTGGCAGCTGCACGATAAACTTGTGCGCGTGCGCGCGCTTGGCAGCTTCGATAACCTGCTCGCGCGTGGCTCCTGGGCAACCGTAGGCGATGTTTTCCGCCACCGTGCCCTCGAACAGCCAGGTGTCCTGCAGTACCATGCCAAAGGCGCGGCGCAGGCTCGCACGCGTGTAGTCACGCGAGGAGCGACCATCCACCATGATGTGCCCAGCATCGATATCGTAAAAGCGCAGCAGCAGGTTGATGAGCGTCGTCTTGCCACAGCCCGTGGGGCCGACGAGGGCAAAGCGCATACCGGGCTTGGCCTCGATGCAGATATCCTGCAGCAGCTTGCGGTCGGGCACATAGCTAAAGTCCGCATGCTCAAAGGTCACCCCACCCTGCGGGGCGGCAAGCTCCACGGCGTCCGATGCGTCGGGCTCCTGCTCGCGCGCATCGAGCAGCGCGAACATGCGGCGCGCCGAGGCGTACGCGGTCTGGATCTGCGTGATGACGTTCGTGACCTCGTTGAACGGTTTAGTGTACTGGTTGGCGTAGGACAGGAAGATCTGCACGCCGCCCACCGTGAGCGCCGCAGGCACGCCCGTGATCACGCCCGCGCAGCCGATCACGGCGACCACGGCGTAGATGATGTTATTGATAAAGCGCGTACCGGGGTTGGAAAGCGAACCCATAAACTGTGCGCGCTCGCCCGCCGTATAGAGCTCGGCATTGAGGGCATCAAAGCGCGCTTGGGCGTGCGGGCCGTAGGCGAAGGCGTCCACGAGCTTCTGCTCGCCTACGTACTCCTCGATATGGCCACCGAGCTGACCCTGAATGCGCTGCTGCGCCGTAAAGCTTTTGTTGGAGAGCTTGGCGATGGCACCAGCTGCAAAAATGGAAAGCGGCGTGACGAGCACCACCACGAGCGTCATGGTCAGGTTAATGGAGAGCATAAACGCGAGCGTGCCAACGATGGTGATAACGCCGGTGAAAAGCTGGGTAAAGCCCTGCAGCAGACCGTCGCCCACCTGGTCGACGTCGTTGACCACGCGGCTCATAAGGTCGCCGTGGGCATGGCTGTCGATAAAGCTGAGCGGCATGCGGCTGAGCTTATCGCTCGCCTCCACGCGCATGTCGCGCACCGTTTCGTAGGACAGGCGGTTGACGCAATAGCCCTGC
>DBFOIV010000137.1:0-6241 GCA_048489175.1 Collinsella sp.
GATCGCGCGAATTTTTGTGGTGTAAGAGGGAGGGCCGCGTCAGCGCCCCTTGCGCCTAAGGCTATTCCGCCACGCCGTGGCGGTCAAGGACCTCCCTTATGACCTCGTGCGCGGCCAGCCTGACCGCCTCGAGCCTCTCGCCCTCGAGCGGTTCCGGGGCCGGGGCCGGGGCGGACGCGCGGGCGGCCGACTCGGGCGCGGCGACCCGGTGGGCGGCCCACCTGCCCTCCTCGCCGGCGAGCACCGCGCACACGAGCCGCATCATGGACGCCTCGGAGGGGAACGACTGCACCGAGCGGTACCTCCTCTTGATCTCGCGGTTCGCGCGCTCCTGCACGTTGTTCGTCCTGATCTTCTGCCAGTGCTCGCGGGGGAAGGACATGAAGGCGAGCGCGTCCTCCCTCGCGCCCTCGAAGACGTCGCCGGCCGCGCGGGAGAGGGCGCGCACCCTGGGCGCCGCCAGGTCCCACGCCGCGCGGGCGACGTCGGCGTCGGCCTGCCCCGCGCACGCCCGGACCAGGTCGGCGGCGAGCGCCTGGCCGGCGAGGCTGTGGATGTGGCCCCTGATGTCGCGCTGGAGGTGCGTCAGGCACCGCTGCCAGGAGCAGCCCGGCAGGACCCTGGAGACGGCGGCGACGAGCCCCGCGTGGGCGTCGGACACCGCGAGCCTCACGCCGCGCAGGCCCCTGTCCCTGAGGGAGCCGAGGAACTCGGACCAGGCGGCCTCGCTCTCGCTGTCGAAGCAGGCGCAGCCGAGGAACTCCTTGTGCCCGGAGGACGACATGCCGATCGCCGTGACGAGCGCGACGCTCGCGTAGCGCCCGCCGGTCCTGCACTTCATGTAGGTCGCGTCGAGCCACACGTAGGGGTGCTCGCCCTCGATCGGCCGGGTCCTGAACGCCTCGGCCTCCTCGTCCAGCCCGGCGCACAGCGCCGACACCTCGGAGCTGGACAGCGACGAGACGCCGAGCTCCTCGGCGACGAGCCCGACCTTGCGGGTGCTCACGCCAGCGACGTACATCTCGCGCACGAGCGCGACCATGGACGCCTCGACGCGCGTGTAGCGCTCGAGTATGCCCTCGGGGAAGTAGGTCCCCTCGCGCAGCTTGGGGACCCGCAGCTCGAGGTCGCCGAGGGAGGTCGACAGGGACCTCTCGCGGTAGCCGTTCCTGCTGTTGACGCGCTCGGGCGACCTGGAGCCGCGGGGCGCGCCGCAGGCCTCCTGCGCCTGGGAGTCCATCAGGGCGTTGACCACGGACTGGATCACCTCCCTGCCGAACTCCCTCAGGTCGTCGCACCGCGAGAACAGCGCGAGCAGGGCCTCGGTCTGGGGCCGGTCGAGACCGAGGCCCCGGTCCGGCTGGGATAGAATGTCGCTGTGGGCCATCGTCTTTCCTTTCGTCGAATATCTAGGCACTGACGATTCTAGGCGATGGCCCTCCCTTGCTTCTTACACCACGACTGTACGCGCTACCTTCGAATCCCGGCGCATGGGTAGCAAAAAGCCCGCTACCGAATTGGTAACGGGCTTCTCAGATTCTGTGGTGCCCCCAGCGGGATTCGAACCCGCGATATCCACCTTGAAAGGGTGGCGTCCTTGGCCGCTAGACGATGGGGACAGCGGGAAAGAGTATAGCAGACTTTTTTGCCGGCGCGTATATCGTTGGCAAACTGGAAAACCACCACATAGGAGCTGGCTCTCTATCCCGATCTTCAAATATCTCAATCTGTAACATCTGGGCGGGCAAATTGGCTCTATCTGTTACAGATCGAGACAAAAGGCAGGCGTCGGGACGAACATCTCATTCTGTAACAGTAAGACGACTTTTAACGGTCTAGATGTTACAGATTGAGACAAACCGCTGGGATGGGTCAAAACCACCACAAAGGTGCCTGTCCCCTTTGTGGTGGTGGGGTGCTAGGGGAGAAGCTTCATCGCGGCGTCGTGGGCGGCGTGCTCGTAAGCGTCGTCGAGGGGTTTGAGCGGCAGCAGGGCGGTGGTCTGCGCATCGCCACGGTGCTCGAGAGCGTGGGCGATGAGCCAGTCGGCGAGCTCGGGGTTCTTGGGCAGTGCCGGTCCGTGTAGGTACGTGCCGATGACGCCCTTGTAGATGAGGCCCTCAAGACCATCATCGCCGTTGTTGCCGGTGCCCGTGACGACGGACGTTCCGAGCGGCGTGGCTTCGGCGTCCAAAAGCGTGCGGCCGCCATGGTTCTCGAATCCCACAAAGGGCTCAGGTGCCAGGTCGGTTTTGACGGCTACGTTGCCGATCAGGCGGTCGGAGCCGCGTACGGTTTCGGCGGCAATGACCCCCAGACCCTCAATGCGATCCTCGCCCATATAGTACGAACGGCCGAGCAGCTGATAGCTGCCACAGATGGCAAGCAGCGAGCCGCCATCCTCAACATAGGCCGCGACCTTGTCTTTTTGGGCGAGCAGCTCGTGTGCCACGGCTAGCTGGTCGCGGTCGGAGCCACCACCCATCATGACGATGTCGGCGTCGGTGAGATCGAGCGACTCGCCCATGCGGACCTCGTCCACGCGAACGGGGATGCCGCGCCAAGCGCAGCGGCGCTCGAGCGCGATAACATTGCCGCCGTCGCCATAGAGGTTAAGGGCATCGGGATACAGGTAGACGATGCGCAGCGGGCGCGAAAGCTCGACTGGCGCGATGCCGACGGGGACGGTACTGCCATCGGCACACGTTGCAGCGCGGGCAGCAACCGTGGCTGCATCGGCACCCTTCAGCCCGTCGAGCTCCTTGACCAGCGGCGGGAAGGCCGTGTAGTTAGCGACGGCGTAGAAAGTGTCGCCGGCAGCCTCGTCTGCCACGGCGCCAATTGCCTGGGCGACGTCCGAGATTATCGCGGCATCGATGCCGGCGTACTTGAGGCGTACCTGCATGTCGTGCGCACGCGTGCCTCCGGCAAAGGCGACAAGACCCGGCGTGCCGGCGATGCGCTCAAAGTCGACGTCGTAGATCCACGATACATCGTGTCCGTCGGCGTCGTTGTCGTTGAGGAAGAAAGCGCAGAGTCTGCCGCCCGCCGTCTTAATGGACTGGATCTGTCGATCGAAGCCTACGGGATTCTTGGCCAGGTTGGCCTCGACGGTGCGGCCGGCGATATCCCAGCGGCCCATACGTCCGCCGGCGGGGACGTAGGCATCGAGCGTGGGCTGCAGATGCGCCGGGTCCACGCCCAACTCATGTGCGGCAAAGAATGCAGCGGCAACGTTATAGACCATGTACAGACCGTTGTAGCGTGTGGCGATGTGTACGGCAGCCGCGTCGGGCGCAGATCCAAAGACCAGGTCAAAGCCGTAGCCGTCGCAGCCGAGCTCCACGCCCGTCACGCGACGGACCAGCGCAGGGCGGGCCCAGCCGCACGAGGGGCAATGGTAGGCGCCGAGCTGGCCGTATTGCACGTAGTCATACTCCAGCGGCGCGTTGCACTGTGAGCAAAAGCGCGAGTCGCTAATACGGTCGGACTCGGTGTTGGTGGCGCCGTCGATGCCAAAGGCGATGCTTGCATTGGGAACGCGTGCGGCGATCGCGGCACACAGCGGGTCGTCTGCGTTGTAGATGAGCGTTGTTGCCGGAGAGAGCTCCAACGCATGGGCAATGACGTCTTGGGTATGGTCGATCTCGCCGTAGCGGTCTAGCTGGTCGCGGAACAGGTTGAGCAGCACGAAGTACGTCGGCTTGAGCTTGGGCAGGACGCGCACGGTGTAGAGCTCATCGCACTCAAAAACGCCCACGCGCTTGCCGCTGGCAGTGTGCTTAAGGCCGCCGCGGGCCTCGAGCAGTGCGCCCACCACGCCCGGCTCCATGTTGTTGCCGGCGCGGTTGCACACCACGGTGGCGCCGCTGGCGGCAACGGCGTCGGCGATGAGGTTGGAGGTGGTGGTCTTGCCATTAGTACCCGTAATCACCACGCTGCGGTCGACAAGGCCAGCGAGGTCGCTTAGCAGCTCGGGGTCGATCTTCATGGCGATGCGGCCGGGAAGCACGCCACCCTGGCGTTTGAGGACAGAGCGCAGTCCCCAGCGGGCGATATCGCTCGAGGTGCAGGCAAGAGATGAGCGGAGGTTCATGAAACCGTTCCTAACGTAAACGACATGGTCGGGTCGAGTGCGTCACTAAAAACCGTAGCGGCGCGCAAAATCCTGGGCAAGCTGCGACACGTCTTCGCAGGCATTGGCCCAGGGGGCAAAGTCGGGGGTATCCGAGATGATGCCGTCGGCTTCCCAAACCGCCTGGTGCGAGAGATCCCAGGGGTCGCGCGGCTCGGGTCGGCAGGGAAGGTACGGCGTCTGGTACATGGGGTTCAGCAAGAAGAACGCGCCGCCCTCGCAGCGGTTGGCAAACTCACGCAGCGCGCGTGTCGCCGGACGCATCTTGTTCGTTTTGAACAATAGGATTGTGCGGGCGAGCAGATACCAAGGAGAGTTCTCAAGCGCGTCAGCCCCGATCTCTTCCTCGAGCTGGTGGGCCAGGGCAAAAAAGCCGTCCTGGTCTTCCAGACGAGCGAGGGCGAGCAACACGGTGCCTGCGGCTCGGGTGGGGTAGCCTTCCGCCTTAAGGACGCGGCGGGCGTAGTTGGCGGCAGCACGGTAGCGGGCGCTCGCCATGCACAGCTGCGAGATGGCCTCGAGCGTGTGGAGCCACCCGATAAGTGCCGGCTCGTTCACGGTGAGATCTGCCGCTGTCACGCCGTCCGTCAAAACTTTGTTGGCCCAGTAGTGTGGGGCCTCCATATCGAACCCGGGCACACTTTGCTGCAGGTAATCGGTCGTGGTCGCCTCGAGCTTCATCAGGTCGCCCAGGCAGGCGTCAACGGGCGTGTCGGCCAGGATGATGGCGAGCAGCTGCGCGTCGACGGCCAGTGCATCGACGCGGACAATCTTAAGCAGCTCATCGCGCATATCGTCGAACAGGCGGTTGCGCGTCTGTTCAAACTCCTCATCGCTGCCCATGTCCTCGATGCGATGGAGCTCGTCGAGCAGGTGGCGATGAACACCGGCGTAGGACAGCAGCGCCTGGGCATGCTCGGACTGCGCATACTTGTGAGGGTTGACGCTTACGTCGTTATGGACAAGCTCGCGTGCTGCATCGGTGAGTTCGGGGTGCGACGCCAGATAGGTGCGCTCCAGGTAGGCGGGGATGTAGACGCTCGGATCCATTAGAGGTCTCCTCCCTTAAACGGCAAACCCTGCTCGGCCGCCCGCAGGATGCGCTCATCGATTTGGGAACGCACGATATCGTTGGTGGCGACCCAGGCGGCAAAGCTGGCGTTGTCGGGGGCGCCCAGGCCCTCCTGCAGTACCGGCGTCGCCTCGGACAGCGCAAGGACAAGCTCGTCGGTGGAACCCACACCCACGTTGACGCGGGCATAGACGCCATCGGGAAACTCGGTTTGGAAGTAGAGCGCCTCGGCCGCGTGCGGGCACGAGCGTGCGAGGATGCGCAAATAGTGTTCGGCGCCCTCGTAGTCCAGCTCGCGCCAGGCAGCGCTCATCAGCGCGATGAGCGTCCACGGGTCCAAGTCACGCTCCGCGTCCTTGGGGCGGCGGCGCAGCGGGGTATTCGCGAGGTACGGCACGGAGTGAGCGGAGCGAAAGCGCTTGAGCTCCTCGGCGGGGTATTCGAGCTTTGCCATGGCGAGCATCGCGGTGTGGCGGACACCAGCGGGGTCGTTGGGGACAAAGTCGAGGCTGCGGTTTGCGGCTTCGAGCGACATGCGATAGCGGCCGCTAATGAGGGCGCGCGATGCCAAGGCGGCAAGCCAGCGCAGGTAGGGGCGGCGCATAAGGTCGCCAGCGGCCTCGCGCTCGTAGGAGTCCTGGGCCGAGGCGATTTTGAGCGCTAGGTCGTGCTCGACCTCATCGCACTTGGACACCAGGTACTGTACGTATTCCTCGTTGGATTCGGCGGTGAGTGCCGTCAGCATGCGCTGAGCGTCCCAGTTGGCCGGATCGAGCGCGGCCGCCTCGCGGAGCATGTTCTCGGCAGCTGCCTCTTCCTGCTCTGCCTGGGCATCGTCAGGGATAAAGGGAATGCGGTAGTCGACGGCCTCGACCACCTTGGCAATCAGATGTCCGGCGCGGTCGCGGTCGTGCACGATGAGCGGTGCGGGGTTGCGGGTGAATTGTTCCATCAGACGCTCTACGGCGGCACCGTCGGTGAGCGGGATATTGTCGCGGCGCAAGGCCTCAAGAACGAGGCGATGGCAATCCTCT
>DBFOIV010000138.1:0-2729 GCA_048489175.1 Collinsella sp.
CTTACTTGAGTATTATGAGGATGCCTACCTGCTGTTCTCCGTGCCGGAGTTCACGCGTTCACTGGCAAATAACATGCGGTCTGCGTCTAAGGTCTACGCTGTCGATCCTGCGATGTTTGGAGCATTCTCTCCCGCATCGGCGTTGGACCAGGGCCAGAGGCTCGAGACCGCAGTGTTCAACGCGCTAAGAAGAAGGACTCCCGCGGTGAGGGTCGGATCGGTCTGCCGCCTGCTGATCAAAGAGAAGAGCAAAAGCCATGAGGTGGACTTTGTGGCTGGGGACGCGCTTCTCATGCGGGCTTATAGCCTGATTCAGGTGAGTGCGGATATGGCACGTGAGAAAACGCGCGAGCGCGAAATTGCCGCGCTTGATGCCTCGATGGCCCAGTTCGATCTTGGCGAGTCGGCAATCGTTACCATGGATGAACAGACCGATATTCCATGCGAGCACGGTGTGGTCCACGTTGTGCCCGCATGGAAGTGGCTCCTTGCCTAATCATCTATGGACCTGTGGGGTCAGGACCTCCTGGCTCCCTCATCACGGTTGGGAAGCACCTTGCTGCGCCAGGCTAGTCCTGGGCTTTGATACTCGGCATCAGAATCTGGGCGAGGTAGTCGGTCTCGAGTTTGGCGGCGGCGTCGGCCTTGCCGTCTTTGCCGACCAGCACGTTTTTGATCTGGCTATAGGTATAGCGGTTGCCGGTCGTAAGCTCGACAAGCTCAATGGCCGTGTCCATGGGGTAGGTTGACACGGGGTTCTGCGTCTGTCCGTTGATGGTCTGGGGCACCACGTACGGATAGACGGGGCCGCTGGCGTAGACGGTATAACCGTTGCCCAGATTGGCCGCACCCAAAACCGTATCGCCCTCATCGGGCGTAAAGCTCTCGCCCTCGCGCACCGCGACGAGCGTCACGATCGGCGTATCGCTGTCGCCGTCCAGATAAATGCACAGCGTGTTGCCGTTTTGCCAGGTTGCGACCTTGCCATACCACTCAACCGGAATATCGAGCTGATACAGGTCCGTTGCCTTATGCCGAGCATCGGCATCGCGCGCGGCCTGCGCTTCGCTCGCGCTCACGGCATTGACGGCGGCGTCGCGCCGCGCGGTTGCCGCCTGCTGAAGTATCTTGGCGGCCGCGGCGGAGCTCGCACCGCCTTCCTCGGCATACTTGGCGGCGGCATCGATCTGGTCGTCAGTCACCGTGTCGGCCGAAGGCACCTTGAGCTTAAAGGTGGCCTGGGCACTTAAATCCTGTCCATCGCTCTTAACGGCGACCTGCGTCTTGGTGGTCGGGACGGTATAGATGGTGCCGTCGGCCGCGATGGGGGAGGCGGCGATGGAGAGCGTGTAATCGCCGGGCAGCAGTTTGATGCCGCGGCCGTGCTCGTCAACGTAGAGTGTTTCGCTCACAGAAGAGCCGTCGGAGTCCTGGCCACTCACCTGCACGGGGATCTTTGAGCCAGTGGAACAGTCGAGGCCCGCGGCCTGCACGCCAATCTGCACTGACATCATCGTGTGGGCATTGGCGGCGACAGTGGCAGCCTGCTCTTGTTGATATCCGTTCCAGGCAGCATAGCCTGCGCCGCCGGCAACAAGCGCGACGGCTACGACGCCGGCAACCATCAGATTGCGGCGCTTGGGCGACATTTTGCGATGGCGAACCTCGGCCTCGCGTGCCGAGGGAACGGACGGCAGGGGAATATCGCCCATGGCGATGGTCTCGTCCACGGCAGGCGCAGAGCCTAAGCCAGGAAGCTCGCGGGTCAGCGAATCCTCGGCCGGCAAGCTGTCGAGCAAGATGGTTTCCTCGCCCGTGTCGGATTCGGGCTGGTTGTCGGCCTCGCTTTCGGTGTCTTCGTGACCTGCCTCATCTTCGGCAGGCTCAACGTCGCCTGCATCCTGATCATCGGGCTGTGCCTCGATTTCCGGTTCATCCTGCACATCAACGCTCGAATCGTCAAACGCAACATCGTCAAGCGAAATCCGGTCTAGGCTCTCCAGGGCCTCGGCACACGCTTCTGCATCTTGGGCCGCATCCTCTTGGCCCATCGTCTCATCTTTCATACATCCCCCAAGCTCAATATCGGGACAACACTGTACCCAAAAACGGGACCCCATAGAGCCGCCGCATGATTTGAAATCCGATTTTATATATGCGTATGTTTTTGAATAGATGAATAGAGACGCAACGACAAAAGCCCCCGAAAAGCGAGCGAAACGCTTTCCGGGGGCTCTGCGAGACATTGGATGAAAATCCTGACGGGCGGGCCTATGCCCAACTGCCAACAGCGACCAACACGTTACTCGGCGTGCGCGTAATCAACCTTGGCGCGGCGGGCGGTAGCCTTCTCCCAATCGCTGGTGCCCTCAAAGACATCCTGCTTGTAGGGATTGCGACCGAGCTTCTTGGCGCGGTAGGCGATGTAGATGATCGCGGCGACGTTGGCGATCAGCGCGGCAATCGAGACCGCGGTAGCGGCGCCGGGGTCGAGCGTGGAGTGGGTCACAAAGATGGACTCCTCCTGGAAGTACGGGAACACCTGGGCAAACATGCACCAAATGGCCAGCGTAAAGGCGCGGTTCTGGATCCAGCCGCCCTTGTTCCAGATAAAGGCGGCGACGGTGGGCGCCAGCAGCAGCGCAAAGCCGCAGAACCAGGAGTGGGTGGGCAGGCAGTTGTAGGTGTAGCAGAAGTTCCAGATATCGTAGGCGATGATGTAGACCCAG
>DBFOIV010000139.1:0-3661 GCA_048489175.1 Collinsella sp.
AGGAGCCTCGATGGGCACCGAGGTATAGGCCGAAGACGATTCCATAGCCTCGAGGACCTCATCGACAGTCACATCTAGATACTCAGCGATCTCCTCAACCTTGGGCGAACGCTGCAGCTCGTTGGTAAGTTTGTCAGTAGCTTGGTTGACCTTGGCCGAGAGCTCCTGCAGACGACGCGGTACGCGCACACTCCAGCCCTTGTCGCGAAAATGGCGTTTGATCTCGCCCAGGATAGTGGGTGTCGCAAACGTCGTGAACTCGAGTCCGCGCTCGGGATCAAAACGGTCGATAGCCTTGAGCAAGCCCAGATAGCCGACCTGCATGAGGTCGTCGAGCGGCTCGCCGCGATTCTTAAATTTGTTGGCAAGAAACCTTACCAGGTTCATATGGGACATGACGAGCTGCTCACGGGCGTCCGGATCACCGGTCTCCTTGTAACGACGAAACAGCTCGCGGGTTTTCTCCTTGTCCCAAGCGGTCTTGCCACTCCGGGAACGTTCGGTCATATTAGATATCCGCCTTGAGGTCGAGGGAAAGCGTCAGGGGCGCCGTAGTCTTTTCGTAGGAGTCGCACACGCTCGCGAGGATGAGCTCGGCATACACCGCAGCCTGGTCGTCTTCATCGACCGTAGCCTGGTCGCCAAAGGTAATAGTCATGCCAACGTGGGTCTCATCGACATCGAATTTGATGGTGATGTCATCGCAGTCGACCGCGGTGCAACCAAAGATGAAAGCCTCCTCAGCAGCCATGCGGATGTCCTCGATGCGATCGACAGACATAGAGCACAGGGCACCAACGTTGGCTGCCGTCATGCGCACAAGGCGAGCGAGACGCGGGTCACCGGCAACGGTCAGCGTGATAGGGCAGGTTGCTTCGCTACTCATCGCAGGACTCCTCAGAGGTCTCGGCGGGCGTATAGGTGTAATACTGAGCCGGCTTGGATACAGACTTCTGACCATCATCGTCGCCCGCGGCGGCCTCGTCCTCGCCAATTAGGACGCGCTCGGTAGGCTGCTCGGCCTCCGCAGCGGCAGCGGCGAGCTTGCGATCGGCGTCGGCTGCAGGAGCCTTCACCTTATTGAAGAGCTTCTGCACAGCGCCGGCGGCAGAGTCGGTCACGCTCGACACAGCATTGCTGGCCTCGGCCATGCTGCCCGTAACCTCGGAAATGTCGCGAACCACGGCTTCGACCTCTACGAGATTGGAGGTAAGGGCATCAACTGCCGTCTTGCTCGACTTAAGCAGCGGCTCCATCTGGGCAAGCGCCGGCGTAAGCTCATCGACAGCGCCATCGAGCTTTGCCACCACAGGCTGAGCCTCGGCGATGGTGTTGTTGAGGTCGTTCACGGTCTTATCGAGCGAGTCGACAACATTGCGGGTCTTGCGCAGGGTAAGCGCGAGCTCAGCGATGGCCCACACGCCGGCAACGGCGAGCAGCAGCAGGGCGATTTGAATGGGACTCATACAAGCCTCCCGGAAGAATCGAAATACAGACGCTTTTCATGGTACCCCAAAGGGGACCGAACATGCCAAGAGCAGCAACGTGGGACAAAATTATCAGCAGCTACCTCGGTGCATTCCCGCTGCGGTCGCGTTCGCTTTGCTCTACGCGCCACTCTTCCCAGCCGCGCCCGGCAGGCTGCCAAAATGCACCGCGTTCCAAGCCATCGGGCAAATAGCGCTGATCGACCCAGCCTTCGGGATAATCATGTGGATACTTATACACACCGTATTCATCGCTGCCCGGGCGATGGCGATCGCGCAGATAACTCGGCACCTCGCGAAGCCCACTAGAATGGATATCGGCCAGCGCCGCATCGATCGAAGCCTCACACGCGTTGGATTTTGGCGCCATGCACACATAGAGTGCAGCCTGAGCCAGGTTAATGCGGCACTCGGGATAGCCAATGACCTCGGCAGACTTAAACGCGGCATGCGCCACCAAAAGCGCCTGCGGGTCGGCGTTGCCAACATCCTCAGAAGCGTGAATCATAATGCGGCGAGCGATAAACTTAGGATCCTCCCCAGCATCGATCATGCGCGCGAGCCAATAGATCGTGGCATCGGGGTCACTACCGCGCATGGACTTGATGAACGCACTGATGATGTCGTAGTGCATGTCGCCGTTTTTGTCATACGTAAAGCCGCGACGCGGGTTGGCAATCTTCACGTCATCCACGGTGATGGGATAGCGCTCCCCCGCCGCAGGCGCTGGCGTTCCCTCGGTATCGGGACGCGTGACGGCAATCTCGCTCGCAAGCTCGAGCGTCGTGAGCGCCGAGCGAGCGTCACCCGCTGCCAGCGTGCAGATGGTCTTGACCGTATCCTCATCGGCCGAGAACTTTCCGTTCAAGCCCTGTGGTGCCTCGAGCGCACGCTCAATAAGCGTGGCGATATCCTCATCCTTCAGATGCTCAAGCTCCACCACGCGCCCGCGCGACAACAGTGCCGAGTTGACCTCAAAGTACGGGTTCTCTGTCGTAGCGCCAATCATAATGACGGTACGGTTCTCAACTGCATGCAGCAGGGCATCCTGCTGCGACTTAGAGAAGCGGTGAATCTCATCGATGAATAGAATGGTGCGGCGGTCGTACGTATTCAGGCGCGTCTTGGCCTCATCAATCACACGACGCAGGTCCTTCACGGTACCCGTGACGGCGCTGACCTCAACAAACTCGCTCTTGGTATGGTTGGCGATAATGTGGGCCAGCGTCGTCTTGCCCGTACCGGCAGGCCCGTACAGAATCACGCTCGAAAGCACGTCGTGCTCGATCGCGGCACGCAGCCATGAACCCTTACCGACGGCCTTTTGCTGGCCCACGTACTCGTCGAGCGAATTGGGGCGCATGCGCACCGCAAGCGGCGCATTTTTAAAGGAACGCTCGCGCGTCGAAGCAGAAAAAAGGTCGTCCATAGCCATCCCGTGTATCAATCAAAAACGTTTTCCACTAACAGTATACCGAATTAATACGAACTACCGTTCGTTAATATAGGTACGGTGCGGAAACTCCAGACCAGGGAACAGCTTGCTCGTCAGCTCGCAGAAATAACCGTCCGTCATGCTCGCGATATAATCCACCACGGCTTGATCCTTGTCGTCCTGCCAGGCATAGGTGCGATCATAGTAGGAAAGCTGCTGCTCAATGCGCGAAATATGGTGCTTAAAGATGTAAGAGGACTCGTCGCCACTGTTTAGATCCCGCAGGCAACGGTCGTAGAGCTTTACGAACGCCTCGCGCAGCTCCGCCTCGGAATCGCCTTCGATACCGCCCTTGCTATAGATCTTCTCGTAGTTCTCGCGCTTGGCTCGGCGAATTTCCTCAAACAGGTCCTCGCTCATCTCGATGCGCGGCCTACCATAGCTGTACTCAACGATATCGATGGAGGCATGCGTGAGGATCCAACTGTTGTAGGCACCGCCCCGGCCATCATCAAAGGCGTCGGGCGAAAGCAGGCCCGCCGCGATCGCATCCTGACGGTCACGACCGACGTAGGCAAGAATATCCGAGATGCGAACGACGCAGCCCTCGAGCGTCATGGGACGCAGATGCTCAATTGCGCTATAGCCCGTGGCAATGCAATCCTCAACCGTCTGGTCAAACTGGTCAAAGGAGCCCATGTCCGAGAGCTCAAACACACGCTGCTCGTACTCGCCGTTA
>DBFOIV010000140.1:0-9676 GCA_048489175.1 Collinsella sp.
ATTGGCGTGGGCCTTATGACCTGGCCGTGGATCTTGGACCGGCTCGAGGCCTCGGGCGTGTTCAACCAGATCAGCACGGTGTCCAGCACCGTGGACGCGCTGTCTGCCGAGGAGCGCGAGCGCATCCTGCTCCAGGCGCGCTCCTTTAACGAGCAGCTGGCGGGCGAGGCCACCGAGCTTCCCGCCGACCAGATCGAGCCCTACGCTCAGCAGCTCATCTTTGACCGCGACCCCATGATGAGCTGGGTCGAGATCCCCTCCATCGACGTGAGCATGCCCATCTACCACGGCACGAGCGAAGAAGTCCTTATGGCGGGCGTCGGCCACCTGGAGGGCACGAGCCTGCCGGTGGGCGGCACTTCGACGCATTGCGTGCTCACCGCGCACTCGGGCATGCGCAACCTGAGCATGTTCGACGACATCCACTCGCTGGAACCCGGCGACCTGGTGCTGCTGCACACCATGAACAAGACGCTCGCCTACAAGATGGTGGACTCCGAGGTCGTGCTGCCCGAGGAGATGGAGTCGCTGACCATCGAGCCCGGCGCCGACAAGGTGACGCTCGTCACCTGCACGCCCTACGGCGTGAACGACCATCGTCTGCTGGTGCATTGCGTGCGCACCAAGTACAACAAGAAGGACGTCGACAAGCAAAAGTCGCTGGCCGGCCGCCATTGGGGCAAGCGCGAGTTTGCCGTGCTCATCGTGGTCGTAGCCATTGTGCTGTTGCTGCTGGACATCGTGATCCACGCGGTCCGTAAGCGCCGCAAGGCCAAGGCCTCGGCATAAGACATTCTCCAGAACCACCACAAAGGGGACAGGCACCTTTGTGGTGGTCGGGACTTCCAAACCATCACAACATTCGATGAAAATCGCGATTTTGGCGAAAAACATCGAATGTTGTGATGGTTTTCGTTGCGGGCGAGACGGCTTTCGTTACGGGCGGGATGCTTTTCGCTCATATGACCCAATCCGCTGTCAAGAGCCACAATGGCCCCGCCGACCGCTTGCAATCGGTCGGCGGGGCCTGCCGTTGAACCCGTCCCGGTCCGCCCCTGGCATGTCGTCGACGCCTTCGGCTCAGTCTCATATCCGCGGATACCGCTCCGGCGGCCCGCAATCCTCTCCTTCGGCGGGGTTCCCCTAGTCTGACTTCGCGCATGCGGCGGTCGCCGCGCGCACAGCGAGAGCGGGGGTGTCCCCGAAGGCTGCCCGGCTCGCCGGGACGGGGGCTATGTCTATTCGGTTGCCTCCCGGCACATCGCGCCGAGGGCCCACAGCCATCTCACGAGCTCGGCGGCGGTGGCGGCGTTCGCCTTCGCCTGGGGCATGCCCCTCTCGAGCATCTCCTCGCGTCGCCGGAGCAGGCGCTCGGACCCCTTCCTCCCGTGCATCCTTATCTCGAGGGGGACGCCGGAGCCCTTGGGCATCAGCTTCGGCTGGTGGCCGGCCTGGGCGTAGCACCAGGACCCCTCGACCGCCAGCTTCCTGACGAGCGCGTTGCCGGCCCCGCTGATCCCGCCGAGGCGCACGGAGTCCGCGCTCGACCTCTGCTTCGGGGCGAGGCCGAAGTAGGCCGTCACCTGCCTGCCGGAGCGGAACCTCGAGAAGTCGCCGACCTCGGACGCGAAGGCGGCGGCGAGCGCGAACCCGCACCCCTTGATCGACTGGAGGGCGGCCACCTCCGCGGCGATCGGGCTGGCATCCACGGCCGCCCTGTACTCGGAGAGCAGGTCCGCCCGGGCCTCCGCCGCGGCCTCGACCTCGTTCCTCAGGGCGGCGAGCGCCCGAACCCCGCCGTCGTCGGCGGGCCGGACCTTGTCGAGCCACCTGAGGAAGTCGTAGGTCCAGTACTTCCGGGGGTTGCCGGCCGGCGTCGTGCCGCCGTAGGCGTAGCCGCGGCGGGCCAGGAACGCCAGGAGCCGCTGCTTCGCCGCCGCGAGCCTCGCGGTCGCCGCGTCGTGGGCGGCGGCGAGGTCCCTGAGCCCCTCGATCTCGGGGGACGGTACCCATACCGGGGTGACGTCGTGCGACAGTATCGCCTTGGCCATCCTGGCCGCGTCGTTGCGGTCGTTCTTGGACGAGAGGTTGGCCGCCGACCTCGGGACCTTGGAGACGGCCGCGACGACGCAGTCGACGCCGAGCCCGGCGAGCTCCCTTTGCGGGGCGAAGCCGAGGTAGCCGCTCTCGTAGGCGGCGAGCGACGGGCCGGGGAAGCCCGACATCCACTCCGCGACCTCGCCCCAGGGGTTGCCGCGGAACCTCCTCGCCACGGCCTCGCCCGTCTCCGCGTCGAGCGCGCAGACGGTGGTCGACCTCAGGTGGACGTCCATCCCGAACGCGGTAGAATACTTTGGCATGGGAGCCTCCCAACCTCGTTGCGGCGCGGCTGCGCCTATGGCACTTCGACATCATTGTCGCAGCCCCGACCCGCGGTCACGAGCGGGGGCTCCTATCTTTTTAGTGCCCTCGGATTGGGTCATAGTGTCTGTGGACGGTGCGGTTTCGCTGCAGAACCGCCAGCCCGCCGCCTGCCAGTCCGCCGTCCTCGTTACGTTTTCGCTGCATTTGGGTAAAGCGCCTGCTCCAAGCTGGCGTTGCCTTGTATACTAGAGCGGTTTATCTGTTATGCGGAAGGGAGCGCCTATGGCACTCAGCGAGAAAGACGTGCGCGGCATCGCCGAGTACGCAAAGATCGCACTGACCGATGACGAGCTCACCCAGATGACGTCCTACCTGAACGACGCCGTCCAGATGCTCGAGCCCGTCTTGCAATATGACTTGCCCGACGTGGAGCCCACGTTCCATCCCATCGGAAGCCTGTCCAACGTGATGGGCGATGACCTGCGCGAGCCCGAGCGCGACCTGCCGCTCGACGTCGCGCTCGAAAACGCCGGCAGCGCGCGCGACCGCTACTTCCGCGTGCCGTCCATTTTGGGAGAGGGGGAGAGCGAGTAATGGCGCAGAGCTTCGATTCCCTTACCGCCGCCCAGATCGCCACGGGCGTTGCCGCCGGCGACTTTACCGCTACCGAGGTGGCCCAGGCCTCCCTTGCCGCCATCGAGGCGCGCGAGGGCGGGGTCCAGGCATTCCTGCAAGTGGCGCCCGAGCTTGCGCTCGAGGCCGCTGCGCGCGTGGATGCCGACCGCGCCGCAGGCAAGCCGCTGCCCCCGCTCGCGGGCGTGCCGCTGGCCATCAAGGACAACATGAACCTCGTGGGCACGCGCACCACCTGTGCTTCCCGCATGCTCGAGAACTACCAGAGCGTCTACACCGCCACCTGCGTCCAGCGCATGCTCGACGCCGGCTGCCTGCCCATGGGCAAGGCCAACATGGACGAGTTTGCCTTTGGCAGCTCCACCGAGAGCTCGGCGTTCCACCGCACCAACAACCCTTGGGATACCGAGCGCGTGCCCGGCGGCTCCTCGGGCGGCTCCGCTGCCGCCGTCGCCGCGGGCGAAGTCGCGCTCTCGCTGGGCTCGGACACCGGCGGCTCCATTCGCCAGCCGGCGTCGCTGTGCGGCGTGGTGGGCTTTAAGCCCACGTATGGCGCCGTGAGCCGTTACGGCGTGGTTGCCTTTGGCTCGTCGCTCGACCAGGTGGGCCCCTTTGGCCGCACGGTCGAGGATGTCGCGCTGGCCATGAACGCGCTTACCGGCGCGGGCCACGATCCGTACGACTGCACCAGCCAGGATTGCGCTGTCGACTTTACCGAGCATCTCAACGACAGCATCGAGGGTAAGCGCGTGGGCATCATCCCCGCGTTTATGGAGGCCGAGGGCCTGACGCCCGAGGTCAAGGCCGCTGTTCAGCGCGCCGCCCAGGAGCTGCAGAACCAGGGCGCCGAGCTGGTCGAGGTCGACCTGCCGCACCTGGACGCCGCTATCGCCGCCTACTACGTCATCGGCCCGGCGGAGGCGTTCTCCAACCTGGCTCGCTTCGACGGCATTCGCTACGGTTATCAGGAGGAGGGCTGCGCCAACCTGTCCGACCAGAGCTCGCTTTCGCGTGCCCACGGCTTTGGTGCCGAGGCCAAGCGCCGTCAGATGCTCGGCGCCTACCTGCTGAGTTCGGGCGTGTACGACAAGTACTACTACGCTGCGCAAAAGGCCCGCACGCTCATCACGCAGGACTACGACACTGCGTATGCCAAGGTGGACACCATCCTCATGCCCGCCTCGCCGCGCACGGCCTTTAAGTTTGGCGAGATCAGCGACCCCACGCAGATGTACCTCTCCGACCTGTACACCATCTCGCTCAACATTTGCGGCAACGGTGGCATCTCGGTGCCGCTGGGCTTGGGCGAGGATACTCAGTTGCCCGTTTCTGCCCAGCTGGTTGGTCCGGCGTTTAAGGACTGTCAGCTGCTCACATTTGCCCGCGCCCTGGAGCGCGGCTCTGCCGATGCCGCCACGGGTGCGCCCGCGCTTTCCGTCGCGCCCGATTTTGCCGGGAAGGGAGGCGAGCTGTAATGAAGGAGCTTTCCGAGGTCCTGCAGGATTGGGAGGCCGTGATCGGCCTGGAGATCCATACCGAGCTCACCGCACTCGATACCAAGATGTTCTGCAACTGCAAGCTCAGCCACGATGACGAGCCCAACGCCAACGTGTGCCCAGTGTGCCTGGGCCTGCCCGGCGCCCTGCCGGTGCCCAACAAGCGCGCCATCGAGAGCATTGTCAAGGCCGGTCTAGCCACCAACTGCGAGATCCAGCGCCACTCGATGTTCTACCGCAAGCACTACTTCTATCCCGATATGGCCAAGAACTTCCAAACCACGCAGGGCCCGGTCGCTTTTGCCATGTACGGTCACCTGGACCTGGACGTGACCGGTCGCGGTGCCGCCGAGCGCCCCGACTGCGCGTTTGGCGAGACCGAGGCCCAGAGCCTGGCGAGCGCTTCGGCCAACGCCGAGGGCCTGTCCACGTCCATGACGTCGACCATGCGCGAAGGCAATCAGCGCGCCGGCCATCTGGCCAGCTATGACGCGTCCAACCTGCAGATGCCCGAGCGTCGCGAGGACGGTTCCTACACGGTGCCCATCCGCATTCTGCGCATCCACATGGAGGAGGACGCCGCCAAGATGGTCCACGTGGGCGGTGCCGAGGGCCGCATTACCGCTGCGGCCGAGTCGCTCGTCGACTACAACCGCTGCGGCACGCCGCTGATTGAGCTCGTCACCGAGCCCGACTTGCGGACGCCCGAGGAAGCGCGCCTGTTTATGGAGAAGCTCCGTCGCATCTTTGTGACGCTGGGCATTTCGGACTGCTCCATGGAGAAGGGTTCCATGCGCTGCGACGGCAACGTGTCGCTCCGTCGCCGCTGCGAGACCAAGCTGGGCACCAAGACCGAGCTCAAGAACCTCAACTCGTTTAAGAGCCTGCACGACGGCCTTGCCTACGAGATTTGCCGCCAGGCCGAGGTGCTCGAGGAAGGTGGCATTATCTACCAGGAGACCCGCCACTGGGAGCCCAGCCGCAAGCGCACCGTGGTTATGCGTGTGAAGGAGACGGCCGACGACTATCGCCTGTTCCCCGACCCCGACCTGGCGCCGTTCGATCTGGACGACGAGTTTATCGACCGCTGCCGTGGCGAGATTCCCGAGCTGCCCGATGCCAAGCGTGCCCGTTTTGAGGCCGACTTTGGTATTAAGGCGGCCGATGCCGAGCAGATCGCCGGCGACCCCGAGTTTGCTGACTTCTTTGAGGCCGCTGCTGCCGGTATGGCCGGCAAGGAGGCCCAGACGGTCGCGAACTTGCTGGTCAACGAGATGATCGCCTACCTTAAGGGTGCGGGCGTGTCGCTCACCGAGTCCGGCATTGCGCCGGCTCAGGTGGCGGCGCTGGCCAAGCTGCTGGCGACCGATGCCATCAGCTCCAACCAGGCGCACGAGGTCTTTGAGGGCATGGCTCAGACCGGCGACGATCCCAACAAGATCGTCGACGAGCGTGGTATGCGTCAGGTGAGCGATGCTGGTGCGCTGCAGCCAATCGTGGACGAGGTGTTGGCTAACTGTGCCGATCAGGCGCAACAGTATCGTGACGGTAACCAGAAGGTCATTGGCTTTTTGGTGGGCCAGTGCATGAAGGCGAGCCGCGGCAAGGGCAACCCGAAGCTCTTCAACGAGTTGCTGAGAACGTCGCTCTCGTAAGCGGGGACCGAGGGGCCGGGCGCAGGGCCTTGCCTCTCAATTTCGGACAGTCCTGACTCACGACGGAGGCGCCACTGGCGCCTCCTGTTCGTGCGGAACTCATTGAGAGGCAAGGCCCTGCGCCCGGCCCCTCGGTTCCGCAACGACTCGGCCGTTCGGGTCAGGTGGGCTGATATAAATAGAGTGAATGGGCGCGCCGTTGGCGCGTCCATTTTTGTGCGGGTGACAAAGGGACTGTCCCTTTGTCACATTGCAATAAATGTGATGAGAGTGTGGCGAAATGAGCTTAAAACTTCCGTAAATGTGATACATGTCACGTTTTACCTAGGGTAAAATGTGGGAAATATCACGTTTACGGAAGTTTCTTTGCGGGAGGTTCGGTCATGCAGCGAGATATCATTGCCAAGCTTAACGCTTGGAAAGCGTCAGAATATCGTAAGCCGCTTATCCTTAAGGGGGCGCGCCAGGTTGGAAAGACGTGGGCGCTTAAGGAGTTCGGCCGAACCTCGTACCTCAATTTTGTGTATCTGACGCTCGAGGAGCCGTCACCTGGGGTACAGAGCGAGTACGCTCAGTTTTTCGAAGGCACGCGCGATCCTCGACGGATCATCTCAAATCTTTCCCTGGCACTTGGACAGCCTATCGATCCCGGCGAAACGCTGCTTATTATTGATGAGATCCAGGATTGTCCTTCTGCAGTCGGCGCCCTTAAATACTTCTGTGACGAGGCCCCCGAGTATCACGTCGCATGCGCAGGGTCTTTGTTGGGCGTTCGCTTGTCCCGTGAGACCAGCGCTTTTCCGGTGGGAAAGGTCGAGTTCATGGAGATGCGACCCATGAGCTTTTCCGAGTTTCTGAAAGCCGAGGGCGCTGCAAACTACGACGAATACCTTGGCGGCCTGGATCAGATCGAAACAGTGCCCGATTTCTTCCATGTCCGTCTCGTCGAGCATCTTCGTCGTTATTTTGCATGCGGCGGCATGCCAGAGGCTCTTGGCCGGTGGGTGGAGACGGGCGATATCGTTCAGGTCGATAAGGTGTTGTCTGATCTCTTGGATTCCTACGAGCGCGATTTTGCCAAGCATGGTGGCCGTGCGCAGTTCGCCAAGCTTTCGCAAATATGGAACTCGATTCCAGCTCAGTTGGCGCGCGAGAACAAAAAGTTCGTTTGGGGTGCGGTGCGCGAGGGGGCTCGTGCTCGAGAATACGAGGATGCTCTGGAATGGCTTGCCGATGCTGGGCTCATCACGGCGGTTCGCCTTAATGCTGCCGGTGGTGTGCCGCTCTCTGCGTACGATGACCTCAAGGCATTTAAAGTCTACTGTCTTGATGTCGGCTTGCTGCGCCGCATGGCAAGGCTGGATGCGTCCGCTTTTGCCATCTCGGATGCGCTATTTTCGGAGTTCAAAGGTTCGTTCGCCGAGAACTATGTGCTTCAGGCATTACTTTCACAGTTAGATGCTGCTCCGCGTTGCTGGACAAACGAGAAGCCGAAGCACGAAGTCGATTTTTTGATTCAAGTCGGAAACGAAATCGTTCCCGTCGAGGTCAAATCGGGAGAGGTCGTTCACTCCAAGAGCCTTAAGTACTATGCCGACAAGCATGCGGAGACGACTCCATTGAGGGTCCGCTACTCACTTAAGAACCTAAAGCTCGACGACGGGGTGCTCAACATTCCGTTGTATTTGGCTGATCGATCTGTCCCTCTTATCAAAAAGGCGCTTGATTGTGCGCATCTTGACGTTTAGATCCTGGGTGAGCTGACGGGCGGTGGCTAATTAATCGCTCCGTTACGGCCAGGGAGCTTGGGCCTTAGCGATGCTTGCTTCGCCAAGCGGTGGGGGTGGTGCCGGTGTATTGTTTGAAGGCTTGGGCGAAGGCGGCTTGCTGAGGGTAGTCGAGCCGCTCTGCTACCTGCGCTATCGTGAGCCCGCTATCGGCCAAAAGGTCCTGTGCTCGCTCCATACGGCGTCTGCGAATGTAGGCGCCCATCGACTCGCCTGTTTGGGCCTTAAAGGTGGCGCATAGTTTGGAGCGGCTTGTGTAGAGCCTCTCGGCCACCTCGTTGATACCCACACGTCTGCCTGTGTCGAGCGCGCGCTCAATCATTGCCGTTGCTTCTTCGGCAATGGTTATGCTGACGCGTGTGTCCGCCGCCTGCCGTGCCTGCTTGTGGGCCGCGCGCGAACAGGCGAGCTCCGCGACCATGGTCTCCACGATGCCCTGCATATAGACGTGTCCGCCTACGGTGCGGGCGCGTTCCTCGTTAATCCGGCGCAGCGTGTGGCAGATGGCAGACGTCGCTTCCTCGTGCCATGGCTCGGCAAACGCCTCAAAGATTCCCGCGAACTCGGTGGGATAGCGGTGCTCCAGTTCGTCAAAATATCCAGGCAAAAAGAGCACCGAGCGCGAGTGATAGAGCTCCCCCGCAAACAGCGGGCTTAATTCCTCGCCACAGTTATCTTGGATAAAGCTGCAAACGGCATTGTTTGGCCACGGTCCATGCAAGAGTGTAAGGTTCGCAGGCGTTATGCCGGCCTCGGGCATGCATGTAAGTGTGGGCGCGCTGACCTCGCTCACGCAGGCGTACGGCTCAGGTGTGTATTCGGTCAGGTACATATCGTGCGTCGGGGTAATGAAATGCTCTATGACGATGCAGGTGGGGGAGAGGGGCATGATCCATGCGCGTCCGTGCGCCCGATCATTTGCCACCTCGCCGGTAAAGACGGCGCCCTTGCCGGAAAGCTCCAGGCCAAACTGCTCAAACTGCGGTGCGTAGAGCTCGGTTATGTTGGTCGCGGCCCGATGCATTTTCGAAAGCGTCCCCTTCCTTTGCAGAAACATCCACGCTGGCTCGATTGTGTGCCTTGGCTAACATATCAATGATAAGTTGAATACGGTTAACTCTCAAGCCGTTAGAAAGGAACCTCATGGCAAAGGGATCAAAAAGGGAAGGCGGCGGTATCGGCGAGCTGCTCGCGTATGCCGGCGACCGTAAATTCCTAACTTATTTGGGCATGGCTCTCTCGGCGCTCTCGCAGCTGCTGAGCTTTGGCCCGTACGTGTGCATCTGGTTTGTCGCGCGCGATCTGATCGCCGTGGCACCTAACTGGAGCGAAGCCACCGATATCGCGATGTATGGCTGGTGGGCCGTTGGTTTTGCCCTGGCAAGCATCGTAGTTTATTTCGTGGGGCTCATGTGCACGCACCTGTCTGCGTTTCGCTGCGCGTCCAATATCCGCAAGACTACGAGCGAGCACCTGCTTAAGTTGCCGCTTGGCTACTTTGACACGCACGCCACCGGTGAGCTGCGCCGTATTGTAGACGGATGCGCCGCCTCCACCGAGACCCTGCTCGCGCACATGCTGCCCGATATCGCCGGCGCCACCGCCATGGTCGTGGGCCTGCTCGTATTGCTTTTCGCCCTCGATTGGCGCTTGGGCGCGGCATGCCTTATCTCGGTCGTCGTTTCGTTTGGCGCCATGGCCACCATGATGGGCGGCAAGGGCGGCGAGTTTATGAAGGCCT
>DBFOIV010000141.1:0-12287 GCA_048489175.1 Collinsella sp.
CGCTGGGTATAATCGTCGTATTGCATTGAAATGTGGCGAAAGGAGTGGCAATGTCTCGGTATTGCGCCTCGTGCGGCAAGCTTCTTGCAGATAATGCCAAGTTCTGCACCTCGTGCGGTGCACCCGTTGAGCAAACAGCCGCGAGCGATAGCCAGCCCGCTTTCGAGCAGACCGGTTCCCTCGATACGCCGCAAGCCAAGGCGGACGACCCCCTCGCCTATCGCCCCGACCCCGCCGCAGGCCCCGCGGCCGTCGAGACCACGCAGCGCATACCCGTCGCGAGCGGCTCGTCCCAACAGGAGCCGGCTCCCGCATACGCGCCCGCTTCGCCACAGACCCCCGCCCCCAAAAAGAGCGGCACCGGGCCGCTTATCGCCGTTATCGTTGTGCTGGTGGCAATCATCATCGCCCTGGTCGTTTTCTTTGTGATCAAGCCTTTCGACAACGCCGCCACGCAGACGACTGCCGAGGTAGCTAAGCTGCACCATGACGTCGACGACGATGACCTAAAGCCTCTCGGCGATCCCAACAGCCTGTACGACGATGATGACGATGACGACGAGGATGGCGGCGAAGCAACGCTCTCCGAGCAGAACCTCTACCGCCGACTGAGCGAATACTACGACTTGCTCGAAGACCTCGACAACTACGTCCGTGGCTGCGCGCAGAACTTCAACGGCAGCTATCTGGAAGAAGATCGCACCACCCGTCAAAATCTCGCCGACGTCGCCGAGCGCACGGAGGACACCATCGAGCAGTATTACGACATCGTCGAGGACCTAGACGTCCCGACGAGCTCCAAGAACTACAGCTCCTGGAAGGACATCATCGCCCTGTACGACGACCTGGATCACCGCATTGACGCAATCTGTGATGCCTGGGAGATCAGCCTGAAATACGCCAAGCCTGAGGACCACAAGAATGAGATCGTGGCGCCGCTGTCGCGCGACAACGTGGCGGGCACCAATGACAATAAGTACCGCCTAGATTTTGAGGAGCGCTATCCCAGCGCCAAGCCTGTCGAGGTGAACTAGCGCTCTGTCGTTCCCGAGCCGGCAGTAAGGGACGTTCCTAAACTGCCGGCAGAAAAGGAACGTCCCTAACTGCCGGATAAAAAACGAGCGAGGATTTTGAGGTCCTCGCTCGTTTTTGTTTTAGGTGATGTTTCGACCGTGCGGCTACTTGTCGGCAGCGGTCTTTTTGGTAGTCGACTTCTTGGCCGTCGTCTTTTTGGCGGTCGTCTTCTTGGCAGCAGTCTTCTTTGCCGCCGTCGTCTTCTTGGCCGTGCTCGCCTTGGTCGTGGTCTTGCGACCGCGGGTGGGCTTCTTCTCCTTGGTCGGGCAGTCCATGTTCACGCAGATGCGCCACGGGCCGCGCGCCGTGTTGACCACCACGATGGGGGCGCCGCACTCGGGGCAGGTCTCACCCGTCGCCTCGAGCTTACCGCGCGCCGGCAGAGGATAGCTCACGCCGCAGTCATCGTAGTTGGTGCAGCGGATAAAGCGCTTGCCGCTCTTCTCGCTCTTGTGCGCGATCAGGTCGCCATGGCGTCCGGCCTCGGCGCACACCTTGCACTCGCCCACCTTAAGGTCAGGCTCGTAGTTGGTGGGGCACGTGGGGTTCACGCAGATCTCGAAGGCCTTTTGACGGAACGGCTGGCACTTAATGCGCGGCGCGCCGCACTCGGGGCACACGGCCGCCTCGCCCTCGAGCGGGCTTACCTTGACGCCACTCGGCACCGGATAGGTCACGTCGCAGTCGGGCCAGCCCATGCAGCCGATAAAGCTGCCGCGGGTCTTGGCGCTCGTCTTCATAACCAGGTCCTTGCCGCACTTGGGGCAAGCGCCCACGCGCGCATCGGCCGTGACGGCGTCGCTGATGGCGTCGCCCAGCTCCTGCGTGTGCTTGAGCAGCTCGTCGAGCACGCCGGCCAGCAGCGCGCGCGAGTGCGTCACGACATGCTCTTCGGTATCCTCGCCGCGCTCCACACGGGTCATATCGCCATCGAGCTCGCTGGTCATATCGGGGCTCGTGATGCGCGGGGCAAACTGCGTCAGCGCGTCGATGATGGCGATGCCTAGCTGGCTCGGCTCAACGGGATCATTTTTGAGATAGCGCACGGCATACAGACGCTCGATGATGCTCGCGCGCGTGGACTTGGTACCCAGGCCGCGCTTTTCCATCTCCTGAACGAGCTTGCCCTGGCTATAGCGCGCGGGCGGCTCGGTCTGCTTGGCCTCGAGCTTAATGTCGAACACGTCGACCGTATCGCCCTGCTCCAGCGGCGGCATCTGCTCGTCGCGCTTAAGGCCGTACGGATAGGCCTCGCGGAAGCCAGGGGTCACGAGCACGTCGCCCGAGGCCACGAACGGCTCGCCGTTGACGTCGAGCTCGAGCTTGGTGTTCTCGATGGTCGCGGGACCCATAAGCGTCGCCAGGAAGCGACGGGCGATGAGGTCGTAGAGCTTGCGCTGGCCGCCGTCGAGCGTGGACGGATCGCCCTCGCCCGTGGGGTAGATAGGCGGGTGGTCGGTGGTCTCGACTTTACCGCGCGTGGGCTTCATGGGACCAGCGAGTACCTTTTTGCACACGGGCGCCAGCGCCGGGTTGATCTTTGCCAGGTCACTCACCACGGCGCCCAAATCGAGCGTCGCGGGATACACGGTGTTGTCGACACGCGGGTAGCTGATGAGGCCCGCCATGTAGAGGGACTCGGCGATACGCATGGTACGCGCAGGCGAGATGCCCTCGGCTGCGGCGGCAGCCTGCAGCGAGGTGGTCGCAAACGGCGTGGGCGGCTGCTGCTTGCGCGAGCGCTTGGTCACCGCGGCGACGGTTGCCGTCGCGACGCCGTCAACATGGCCGTACGCCGTCTCAGCAGCATCCTTGTCGGTAAAGCGTGCCGTCTTGTGCGCAATCTTAAATCGGTCGTCCTCGGCAGTACCCTGTGCGGCGCCCATGCCGCGGATCTGCCAATAGTCCTCGGGCACAAACGCCATGCGCTCGCGCTCGCGCTCGACCACCAGGGCAAGCGTCGGCGTCTGCACGCGGCCGGCGGAACGCACGTTGCCAAAGCCGCCAAACTTGGCGAGCGTCAGGTAGCGCGTGAGCACCGCACCCCAAATGAGGTCGATGTGCTGACGGCTCTCGCCGGCGTCGGCCAGGTTCTGGTCGAGCGAGACAAGGTTATCGAAGGCCTGCGTGATCTCGGCCTTGGTAAACGAAGAATACTGGGCGCGGGCGACCGGCAAGTCGGGCGCCACCTCGCGCACCTTGTTGAGGGCGTCCGAACCGATCAGCTCGCCCTCGCGATCGAAGTCCGTGGCAATGATGACGCTGTCGGACTTTTTGGCGAGGTTCTTAAGCGAGCGAATGAGCTCTTTCTCAGCCGGCAACTTAATGACGGGCGCCCAGGTGAGGTAAGGCAGACTCTCGAGCTTCCAGCCCTTAATGGAGATGCCATCGGCAAGGAACGGCTTACGCTTGGTGTCATAGGGCGGACGCGCCAGGCCATCGGGCATGTCGGCCGGCAGTATCTCGCCGTCCTCGGTGACCGAATACCAGCCCAGCTTTTTATCGAACAGCACGCTGTCGCAAAAATCAGGCGCAAGGATGTGACCGGCAAGGCCGATCGTCACGCACTCCTCGCCCTTCCACTCAAAGCGGTAGATGGCGGTGTTGTACACCTTGTCCTTTTTGGGCTTACCCGTGGACAGACGCTCGGCGATCTGACGCGCGGCGTCGTTTTTCTCGGCGATGATGAGCTTCAAAAGAGGCTCCTATCTCGTGTCTCTGCGGCTACGCCCGCCCGTATGGCGACCGATTTACGCCCTTGCTTGCTCGATCTGCCCGATGAGCCAATCGCACCAGGCATCCATGCCCTCGCCCTTGCGCGCGCTCACGGCAAACCGCGGCGCCTGCGGATTGAGGTCATCGAGTGTTTTAGTATACCCATCCATGTCAAAATCGAAAGCCGGGGCCACGTCGACCTTGTTGAGCAGCTGTGCGCCGGCGTGCTGGAAGATGCCCGGGTACTTGATGGGCTTGTCGTCGCCCTCGGGCACCGAGAGGATCATGATGGACAGGTTCTCGCCCAGGTCAAAGTCGACCGGGCAGACCAGGTTGCCCACGTTTTCGATAAAGATGACGTCGATGTTCTGAAGGCCCACCGCCTGGTCGAACGCGTCAACGGCCTCCATGATCATGTTACCCTCGAGGTGGCACAGGCCGCCCGTGTTGATCTGGATGGCGGGCATGCCGGCTTCCTTCATGGTGATGGCGTCGACATCCGAGGCGATATCGCCCTCGATGACGGCACAGCGCAGGCCGGCCTTGTCGCGCAGGCGCTCGTTGGTGCCCAGGATCGTGGTGGTCTTGCCCGAACCGGGGCTCGACAAGACGTTGATCACATAGGTGTTTGTCTCTTTAAATCGCTGACGCAACTGATCTGCCAGGCGCTCGTTGCGCGACAGAATCGGCGACGCGATATCAATCGTTTTCTCGGCCATACTCGGCACTCCTTACTTTGGCCCCTTTATACCCCATCACCAGATGGCTAGCGGGCTAATCGTCGGGGGTTTCAATTTCGATACTCGCGATATCGAGCTCGCGGCCGCGCAGTAGGCGCACGTTGGCACCACCACACTGGGGACAGCGACAGTGGAAGCGATCGTGGTCGAAAACCTCGCCGCAGTCCAGACACTCGCTTTGTGGATGGACCTCCTCCACGGCAAGCTCGCAGCCTCGCGTGAGCGGGTCCTCATCGCGAAATGTCTCCCACGCAAAGTCGAGCGCCTCGCGCACAACTTCGGTCATATCCCCGATACGCAGCGTTACCAAAACGGCGCGCGAGGCCCCCGCCCCACGCGCCGCGCGAATCACTGTATCGAGTATGCCGTTGACAATGCCAACCTCGTGCATACCGATTTACTCCTCGTCGTCCTCATCGTCCGAGAACAGGTCCAGACGGCTCACAAACAAGCCCTCCTTGCCCTCGCGCGCGGTAATGACCACGCGGGCAATGGCGAGCGAAATCTCGTAGAGCGAGAGCAGGGCACCATACATGAGGCCCAGCGTAACGGGCGAGCCGTCGGGCGTAATCACAGCCGAGCCCACAAGCAGGCCCACGTACACGTAGCGCCAGGCGCCGCGGAAGGCCGCGTAGGACACGATGTGGAAGACGGACAGGTAGAAGATGATGAGCGGCAGCTCAAACGCCACGCCAAAGCCGATCATAAAGAGCAGCTCCATGTTGACGTAGTTCTCCAGGTCGGGCAGCGCCGTGGCGACGGCCGAGGTCTCGCCGATAAGCCACTCAAAGCCCGCCGGGATGATGATGAAATAGCAGAAGATGGCACCCAGGAAGAACAGCACCGTCGAGGCGAGCACCGTGGGCACGACCCATTTGCGCTCGTTGGGACGCAGTGCCGGCAGGAAAAATGCCAGAATCTGCCAGATGATCATGGGCGTGCACATGACCACGGCCATCTTGATGGCCAGCGAGAAGCGCAGGCCAAAGCCGCCGAGCGTGGTGGTGATGTAGAACTTACCGTCCGGCACAAAGGAGCGGATGGGGTCTTCCAGGATGTCGAGCACCACGGGCGTGGCGAAATACAGCACGATGGCGGCGGCAAACACCGACACGACCACGATGGTCAGGCGGCGACGGAGCTCGCCCAGGTGATCGAAGAGCGGCATGCGCGCAGGTCCGATAGGCATTACTCATCGCCTCCCTTCGGGGCATCGGCGGTGGCAGCCTCGGCAACGGCCTCGTCCTCGGCCTCGAGCTCGCGAGCGAGCTGGTCGACGACGGCCTTGCGCTTGCGGGGACGACGGGCGTAGAGGTCAGCCGTCGTGGGCTCTGCCGGCTCGGGCTCGGACTCCGGCTCTGCAGCAGGCTCGGGCTCGACGACAGGCTCGGCGGCAGCGGCAGGCTCGGCACCCTCGCCCTCGGCGGCACCCTCACTTGCGGCTTTCTCGGCAGCAAGACGGGCGCGACGCTCGGCAAAGGTCTCCTTCTTGGCGGGCGCTGCCGTCTCAGCGGCATCCTCGTCCGCATCGGAATCGTCGTCGGTCGCAGCAACCTTCTTGGGCTTGACCGGGGCCGATGCGGCCTCGCTCACCGGATCGATAATCTCGGACTGAACAACGGCCGTCATCTTTTCCTGCGTCTCGCGGAACTGACGGATGGCACGGCCGATCGTACGGCCCATCTGTGGGAGCTTATCCGGGCCAAACAGCAAAAAGCCGAAGACCACGATGATCGCGAGCTCACCCTCTCCAATACCAAACACACATACCTCCAAGGCTCGATGTGAGTCGAGCCCGCACCGCGCCATTCGGCCGGAACTCGTCTATTCATTCGGTCAAGTATAGCGCCCGGACGCCAAAACGTCCGAGCGCATCACAAACATATGCCAAACAGCACGCCCTTTTGGGGGCAAAGATTATGCAGCGGTGATCGAAATCTCCTGGTCGACACCCAACAGCTGGACCACGCGCATCACCGGGGGCTGCACATTGGTGCAGCTAAAGCGCTTGCCGTGGTCGACCGCGTGGTGTGCGGCGCCCACGAGCACGCCAATGCCCGTCGAATCAATGTAGCTCACCTGGGCAAAATCGAGCTCAACGGCCTCGGTAGGCTGCTCGAGCGCCAGGTCGATGGCATTGCGCAGGCTATCGGCGTTAGAGATATCGATCTCGCCGGTTACCTTAATGGTGTAGAGCTCTGGCGTGGGGTTGGTGGAAATACCCAAATCCATGTATACGCTCCTTTACGTATCGAAAGTGCGGATAGTACGGGAAGCCGCGCGTTAGGCGCACTCGGCACGCGCAAGCTCGGCAGCGACGAGCTTGACGGCCAGCACCAGCACATCGAGCGCGGCCTCCAGGTCCTCGACCGTGGGATAGCTCGGCGCGATGCGGATGTTGGTATCGCGCGGATCCTTGCCATAGGGCCAGGTAGCACCGGCCGGCGTGAGCTTGACGCCCAGGTCGGCACAAAGCGCGGCGACCTTTTGGGCCGAGCCCTCGGGACCATCGAAGCTCACAAAGTAGCCGCCGCGAGGATGCGTCCAGGTAGCGCAACCAGTATCGCCCAAGCCCTCGGTAAGCTTGCGCTCGACAGCCTCAAAGCGCGGGCGCAGGAACTCGGCATGCTTTTTCATGTGCTCCTTGACCGCCTCGATGGTGGGAAGGAAACGCACGTGGCGCAGTTGGTTGAGCTTATCGGCGCTGATGAGGCCGGCCTTCAGGCGGTTGGAGAACTCCGCGATAACCGCGGGGCTCGCACCGATAAAGCCGATACCGGCGCCCGGAAAGGTAATCTTGGACGTCGATGCAAAGGCCACCACGCGATCCTCGGTGCCCGCCGCGCGAGCGAGGTCAAAGATGTTGGCGAGCTCATCGGTCTCGTCGTACAGGTCATGCACGCAGTAGGCGTTGTCCCAGAAGATGCGGAAATCGGGCGCGGCCGTGGGCATCTCAACCAGGCGGCGCACAGTGTCCTCGCTAAAGGTGATGCCCGTGGGGTTGGAATACTTGGGTACGCACCAGATGCCCTTGATGGAATCGTCGGCGGCGACGAGGCGCTCGACCTCGTCCATGTCGGGGCCGTTGTCGGTCATCGCGACGGGGACGTTCTCGATACCCAGATCGGCGGTGATGCCAAAGTGGCGGTCGTAGCCGGGAACGGGGCACAGGAACTTGACCTTCTTGCCGTCGTGCGCGGCCTCATAAGCCTCCCAGGGCTCGCTGCCGCACGAGCCGCAACGCCAGAACATACCGGCAATATCGTGCTCGATCAGCAAGCTCGACGAACCCAGCACGAGCGTCTGCTCGGCGGGGCAACCCAGGAACTCCCCCGCCAGCTTGCGTGCCGAGGGAATGCCCTCAAAGCAGCCGTAGTTGGAACAGTCGACATTGCCGTCGTGCAGATCAGCATCGGCATTGAGGATATCGAGCATGGGTCGAGAGATGTCCACCTGGGAGGGCGACGGCTTGCCGCGGGCCATGTCGAGCGCCAGGCCCTTGGCCTTGACCTCGGCGACCTCGGCTTTGAGCGCCTCGATGGCGGCATCGAGTTCGGTGGTTTCCATCTTCTGGTAGATCGTCTGCATGGGTGCGACCTTTCACGAAGCGGTACGTTGCAATTCTTCTAAGTATAGACCGCCACCGTCGCAACGTTATGAAGCCGTGATAGATTAAGTCCATCGCAATGAATTACGGATCGCCGCGCATGCCGGCGTGAAGCGCCCAAGGAGGCACTATGGAGTACGGATCGTTCCAGGCCGAGGAATTCGGCGACCTGCAGCGCCTGGTCGACGGACTGTTTTACGACCGCCACGCCATCGACCGCCTGGATCTGATCGTACAGGCCGAAATCTTGGACCTGGCGCCCGATCTCATGGAAATCGTCAACCTGCTACCGCCCGGCTATTACGACCGCCAGTCACTTTGCGACCAGCTCAACTCCGCCTTGGCCGCCCACGGCTGGGGCGCCATCTACGGCACCGTGGAATAAGCCTAGTCATTTAAGAACGTCCCCAATGACTAAAACGCCGCTTGTGATGGTGTTCACAGGCGGCGTTTTCAAACTTGTATGTGCTCTTACTCGTCCTTGGGCGCGGGGTGTTTGCAGACCACGCTCATGTAGATCATGCCAAGCACGGCCGCGGTGACCGAACCGGCAAGGATGGCGGCCTTGGCAGCCAGAACCTCAAACTGGGCCGTCGGGAAAGCAAGACCGCTGATGAGAATCGACATCGTAAAGCCGATGCCGCCCAGAATGCCCACACCGGCAATCATGTGCCAGTTGACATTGCGCGGCAGCTCGGAAATCTTGAGCTTAACCAGGGCAAACGTCATGCCAAAGATTCCGATCGGCTTGCCCAGCAGCATGCCAAAGTACACGCCGAGCGTCACCGGGTCGGTGAGCAGCGTGCTCATGTCCACGCCCACTAGGCGAACCTGCGCGTTCACGAACGCAAAGATCGGCAGAATCACAAAGTTGACCGGCGTGGAGATCAGACGCTCCATGCGGATGAGCGGCGGGGTCACGCGGTGCATGACGCGCTCGACCTTGGTGGTCGAGACGGTAAAGTCATGCTGACCCAGGATGTGCGCCTCGTCATCGTAGCGGTCATCGAGCAGCGGCAGGCACTCCCCCAACCAATCGGTGAGGCTATCGAGCTTGACGCCGCACTTGGCCGGGATGGTGAAGGCCAGGATGACGCCGGCAAGCGTAGCGTGCACGCCGCTCTTGAACATGCAGAACCACAGCAGCAGGCCCAGCACCGAGTACGGGGCAAGGCGGTAATGCTGCGTCCTGTTGAGCCACACGAGCGCGCAGGTCACAAGCGCGGCGGCGCCCAACCAAAACGGATTGGGGCTCTGACCGTAGAAGATGGCGATGGCGGCGATGGAGATGAGGTCGTCGGCGATGGCGAGCGTCGAGAAGAACACTCGCACGCCGCTGGGCACGCGATTACCCAAAAGCGACAGCACACCCAGCGCAAAGGCAATATCGGTTGCCATGGGAATGGCCCAGCCGTTGTGCGCGCCGGCATGGTTAAAGATCAGATAGATGCAGGCGGGAACGACGACGCCGCCCACGGCCGCCAGCATGGGAAGCATAGCCTGGCGCGGGTTTTTGAGCTCGCCGACCGTCATCTCATACTTGAGCTCAATGCCCACCAGCAAAAAGAAAATCGCCATGAGGAAGTCGTTGACGAATAGCTCGACGGTGAGACCGGCCGTAAGGTTGCCCAGACCCACATACAGCGGGGTCTCCAAAAAGTGATGGATGGCCTCGTAGGCATCGGTATTGGCGCAAATGACGGCGGCGATGGCGGCGAAGACCATGACGGCGGCGGAAATCGTGCCGTTCTCGGTGATGCGCTCCCAAATGTCATGGCGCTCAAAACGCTTGCGCTCACGAACGTTAAACAGCTGCTCGGGTGCTGCCATGGGCGGCTCCTTTCACGGGAAAGCTCCCGTCTTAAAAAAGCACGGCCCGCCCAAGTGGCGGCGCCGCGCTCTAACGTATTACGCTTGCATCTAGCCTACCCTGCACGACAGGCACGCAGGCGTGGCCGAAAAGCGGAACCACAGGTTGAACATTATTTGCTCAACGGCACGGGCGCGCCTATCCAAGAGACGACGCGGCGCCGTGCACAAAAAACGACCGGAGCGCGGGGCTTCCGCGATCCGGTCGTGGCGTTTGGTCAACTAAACCTAGCAGGCGGCCATGATGGGGGCAGCGACCTGCTTCTTACGGGAGAGGACGCCCGGCATCCAGACGCCGTCGTGCTCGTCGGCAATGCCCAGGCCCTTCTGAGCAGCCTCGGTCTCGCCCTCGAGCAGGACCTGCGAGCCCTCCTCCATGATGTCAGTGATGCACAGGACGATGCCGTCGGCACCCTTCTCGGCGGCGTAGGCGCGCATGGCCTCGCGAATCTCGTCGATCATGCCGAGTGCGCGAGTCTTGTCGACAGTCTCGTACTGGCCGATGAGCAGCTTCTTGCCGGCAGGCTCGAACATCTTGATGTCGTTGCCGACCATCTCGGCTGCGGTGAAGGAGCCGGACGGGCGGGTGAGGAAGACCTCCATGCCAAACTTGACCGGGTCGACGCCCACCTGCTCGCCGAGCTTGGCGGCGACGGCGCGGTCGACATCGGTGGTAGTGGGGCTCTTGAGCATGAGCGTGTCGGTCATCATGGCCGAGAGCAGCAGCTTGGCCTGAACGTCGGAAAGCTCAACGCCGAGCACGCCGGCGAGCTTGGTGACGATGGTGCAGCTGGAGCCCCAGGGCAGGCAGATGTAGTGCAGCGGGCCGGCGGTCTCGAAGTCGCCGATGCGGTGGTGGTCGACGACGCCAAAGACCGTGGCGTCCTTAAGACCGGCGACGGACTGGGCAGACTCGTTGTGGTCGGTGAGGACGACGAGCTGACCGGCCTCGACGGACTCGATCACGCGGGGCTCGGCAATGCCGGCGTCGGCGAGCAGCTTGGCGGACTCGGCCGGAAGCTGACCAAGGGCGCAGGCCTCGTAGGTGTTGCCGGCATACTCAACCTGGTTGAGCAGCTGAGACAGGACGACGGCGCTCATGATGGCGTCGTTATCGGGGTTCTGGTGACCAAAGACAAGAACGTTTGCCATGGATATCCTCCACTTGATATGTGTACTTGGACGTAGCTATGGTAGCACGCCGATGCCGAGCCTTCGCAGACGGAAGGGCCACGGCATATTTTGGGGCGCAGGCACGGGGGCCAAGGCTGTCCCTTTTGCACCATGTTGGTGCAATGTAACCTGTCCCCCTTGCACCAGCTATTTACCGGCAGCGCGCAGGGCTACGTAGGCGGCACCGATGATGCCGGCGTCGTTTCCGAGCGAAGCGACCTTAATGGGCGTCTCGCGCGAGGCGGAAAGCGCGTACTGCTTAAAGTGCTCGCGAACCTTGTCGAGGTAGACATCGGCCGAGGCGGAGGCGCCGCCGCCGATGAGGAACATCTCGGGATCAACCACGTTGGCAATAAGCGCCAGTGCGCGGCCGAGATAGTCGGCCATGGTATCGGCCGCGGCCAGCGCGAGCTTGTCGCCCTCGCGACAAGCCTGGAACACGTCCTTGGAATCGGAGGGGCCGGTGAGCTCGATGGGCTCGACGCCAGCCTTCTTGCACTCGGCAAGGTAGTTGCTCACCACACCGGTGGCGCTGGAATACTGCTCCAGGTGGCCATGGCCGCCGCAGCCGCAGGTGCGCTCCTCAGCCGGATTCAGGCACATGTGGCCGATCTCGCCGCCGGCACCCACAACGCCCGACACCACGTCGCCGTTGACGATAACGCCGCCGCCCACGCCGGTACCGATGGTGACCATCACCACGTTCTGCACGCCCTTGGCAGAACCGAGCCAGGCCTCGCCCATGGCAGCGGCGTTGGCATCGTTCTCATACTTAACGACCGCATCGGGGCAGTGCTCCTGAATGGCGACCCTCAGCTCGGGCAGGTTAATGGCAATGTTGGCCTTGACCTTGGCATCGCCCGACGCCGGGATGGGACACGGAACGGCCAGGCCAATGCCCGCCACAAAGGCACGCGGAATCTGTGCCTTGGCGACCACCTGGTCGATAGCCTCGGTCACCGCGGCAAAGCCCGCAGCGTCAACGATAGGAGGCGTGGGCACGCTGGCCTTGGCAAGCAGGTTGCCGTCCTCGTCGAACAGGCCCTCCTTAACCGAAGTGCCGCCGACGTCGATGCCGATGTAGTACTGCTTAGGTTCCATGGGAGCCC
>DBFOIV010000142.1:0-8440 GCA_048489175.1 Collinsella sp.
GCGGCGTTTCCCGGTATCGGCGGCAATAAGTTCACGTGCTGGATGCCCACATTTCCCATTCTGTTCGATTTCTCGTTTGCTGGATACGTGCTGTTTGGCGGAGGGTACAAACCAGCTAGCTATATGAACGATTCGGGCAACCCTGATCCGGAATACTGGAAGAAATCGCCGCGCGAGTCGGGCGCCAAGCTGGCAAACCGCTACCTCGACGAGATGGAGGGGAAGTGGAATCAGTACAAGAGGATGAGTGCCGGTTCGGGCACCGATCCAAGAAACACCAAGCTCCTTCGTCACCATTGCACGCCGCTGTTCACGATGGATATCGCCACACAGCTGTACGGCTCGCTCGCCTACGATTGGGTGGGCAAAACCTGGGGTAACAACAACGACCCCGCATACGGCAATATTAAGGCCCTCTTCCAGGTAAGAACCGACCTCAATTGGACCGAGCAGTTTACCCTAGGACCGGTGCCGTTTTTCCTAAACGTCAACCCTTGGGTGCTGGCGAAGCTGGCGCTCGCCGTGGGTGCCCACACGCACGGCAGCGGCGCGGCGTTTTTTAAAAACATTTCGCTCGACTATTCAAACACGTCGGGCTCGTTCACCATCCAGATCGGGCTTGCCGTCACCTTTGGCGCCGGCGTTGCAGGCGTCGCTTCGTCTGCCGTGCGCGGCGCCGCATCCCTCACGCTGTTCATTGGGTACGAGAAGGCAGATGGACACCAGCTTCCGCGACTGCGCGTAGGTGCAGACGTCGATGTCGATGTGATACTCCAGTTCGTAATGTTCAAGTGGACCACCAAGGCTTGGTCGGGGTCGTGGCCCACACTCATCGATTCGTGGAATATGTCGGTGAACAATGGCGACCAGTATGTGCTCCAGCGCTCTGAGTTCGCATTGGGTGGAGATACGCCTTATACGCTGGATGCCTGCTTCGGCTCGGCCGGCAACATTGAGGCGGGCGGCGTGCCGCAATTTATCGCATCGGCCACCATCGTCACCAACGCCGAACTGCTCGCACGCGCCGAGGTTAAGGCCACTGCCGTAAACGCCGCGCCTGTCGTGCGCGATTGGGATCAAGCGGTCACGCGCATTGAGCTCGAGGCGGATGCAGAAAGCGACGACACGGGACAGATCGAGCATTTCGTCCATGCACTGATAGAGAACGACGAAAACGCCGCGCCGATGTATGAGTACACCTATATCGGTCAGGCAACGAACACCGTTGCCGACCCGAACGCCAATTCTGCCGGCGTGTCGGAGGACGAGCGTGGCGGCATAAAACCCTCGAGCGACAACGTGCTGTTTGCTGGCGTGCTCAGCGAAGCCCACATGAAGCTGGCAATGATTGCCGGCGTAGAATGCCTGTTCCGTATCGCCTCGGTGCGCTACGGCGACAATGGTCGCTCGCGCCTGGTGGTACACACAAAGGCAAACGGAACGATGTCCGCTCCCACGCCTGTGGACTTTCCCCTTGGGTTTGGCGAGGGCGACGTGGAGCGCGACGGCATATACGATTACGACTTCGACGTAGTGGAATATACGGACGGAAGAGGAAACCAGGACGCCTACGTGCTGCTGGTCTCGGGCGAGCGCCCCGCCGGCGACAACACCCTTTTCGATACGGCGAGCACATCCGGCATACTGTCCGTTGTGCGCCTGCGCGTAAGCAACGACGGAGTTCGCGTGATATCGCACACGTCGTGGCGCAGCATCTCGCGCGGCCGCCTTCAGGAGGATGGCTACCATTGCCTGCAGTGCCCACGCATCACGGTGGGCAAGACACTTGTCGACGGGCGCCTGTCGGGCGCCTACCTCCACCGCCGCGGAACCACCGCAGAAAAGACGCTCGGCAGCGAGGCCGAGGTTGCGCTGGAGTGCTTTACCCTGTGGTCGGACGTTTCGGGCGACAGTCTCACGTTCCGTCAGGTCCTCCGCTTTCCGCAGGCACCGTCGAGCATCGAGCTCGGCGCGCCCGAGAATATCAACGGCAAAATGGTGGTGCCCGTTGCATACGAGACCGCAGGCGGTTGTGGCTGTGCATCGTACGCCGTGATCGGCCAGTCCATTGCGGGCTGGGGCGTTATGTCGCCAGATGCCACAGTACCCCACGCGGTGCCGTGGCCGCAGCACACGGGCTTTTTGGCTACCGTCAACGAGCAGCTGCAGCATATTACTTGGGCACGAGGCGCATCGGCATTTGCAACGCAGCCCGTGGGTGCCGCAGGCTGTGGCCCGGCATCGTTTAGCGTAAGCAACAACGGCAGGTGCGTGCTCTATGTAGAGAACACCGATGGCAAGGTGGGACAAACCTACGACGAAGAAGGCAACCCGGTAGCAGTGATGGGCAAGCACTTCCGCATCTTCGCCAGCACCTTGGCAGGCGATCTGTTCACGGAGCCGTTCGTGATGTGCGAGCTGGACCATCCCATCGATCAGATAACGACATTTTTGACGTCGGGGGGCATGCTCTCCGCGCTCGCCACGCACATTGTGAGCGCGGAGAAGAGCGAGGCAGAACTACACGGCATCGAAGTGCCCTTGGTGGCGTGTGCCACTCCGACGGGCGCAGTCGCTACCTCGGGCGCGGTGGTGCCCGGAGCAGCAGGCGAATCCTTCATGGTCACGGTGCGAAACGACGGTAACACCTTGCTGACCGCCGGCACGATTGATCTGTACCGAGAGGGCTCCAGCCAGCCGTTCTCCAGCGCATCCATCGGGTTCGGAGCAAACGCACGCATGGCTTCGATCTACGATCCGGAGCTTGCCGAGGATGCTTCGGCCAACGACATGGCACACGTGAAGTACGCGCTCGAGACGCTGGACGCACGTTTTGCAACGCACCCGCTGGTAGCCGACAGCGGCAACGCCGTGCTGGCACCGGGTTGCACGGCACAGTTCCGCATGAGCTTCGCTATCCCCGAGAGTTGGAGCGACGAAGTGGGCAAACGCGTAACGCTGTATGCGAAGGCGCGTAATCTGGTGGCGCTCGATCCCGTAACGCTCGAGGAAATTCGACCGGGCGCAAACTCGGCGCTGGGTGCCGTACTGCACGAGCTTCATGTGCCCGACGCGGCATGCGAACGCTCAAAAGTTCAGGTCGGCGCATGCGACAGCGCGGATACGACGGGGCTTCACGATGCACCGATGACGGCGGACGGCGGTGGCGACTCGAGTGGCGGCGGTACTGACAAGGGCGGCGACTCCGGCGGAAGCAGCTCCGGCAGTGGCAAGGACCACGGCAATAACAAGCGCTCCGGAAAAGCGGGCGTGCTTGCGGGCACGAGCGATGTCAACGCTCCCCTCATGGCAGCCGCTGCAGCACTCGCCGCAGCTGGTGCCGGCCTTGTCGCCTACAGCGGCCGCCGCACGGCGCTCGAAAACGACACCGCCGATGAGATCAATTCGGATAGGCCTCGCTAGCTCCTAAATTACCTTTGCGAGAGACGCCGACTCGGCTCATCGAACATCAAAAAAGGGCTGGCCCCGATAACTCGGAGCCAGCCCTGAGTCGCCTGACGTGGGAATCGCAGCCTGTTACTTGAGCTTCAGAGCCTCCATCATGGGCACAGCGGCGTCCCAATCGATCTTCCAGCCGATCGACACGCGGACGGTCTCGCCCGTTGCGGGAGCCGTCGCAAACAGTGTATGGCCGTTGTCGGGACCGGTAAAGCGCAGCCACGTTATGCCGTTGTACTCGACCTGGTCGGTTGTTGTCTCCTTGCCTTCGTAGACCTGCTCTAGGCTTGCAACCTCTTCCTCCGGCGAGCGCGGGAAAATGCTGATGTTCAGGCGTCCTCCAGTCTCATCGTGGAAGAAGTTTGCCTTTTCGTGCTCTTCGTTGGACGAATCCAGCGTGTACCCATCGGCGGCCTCGATACTGTACGATGCGCAATCGATGCCGGTCATATTGGCCGCGTCACCAGAATCGGCCACACCGCCGGCAGCCTTGAACTCCTTGGTCTCGCACCCCATGGTGTCAAAGTGCATGGCTTCGTGATTCTTGGCGGGGGCGTAAGCGCCTACGAACTCGACAGTGATGGGGCCGTAGTACGCCGTCTTGGGCGCCCAGAAATACACGTACTCAACGGTCTCGCCCGAACCGATATCTGGCCTCTTGGAAAGATCGATGCCCTCGTGAAGCTCATCGGGAGCCTCGCTTTCAACGTAGTCGAGCACGGCCGCCTTGCCGGAAGTAAACAACGGGTCGCCCACCTCAAGATCGCCCTGGGCAGCATGCACGTTAAAGGAACTGAACGTCCTGTTCTTTGTGTTGTTGTTAGTAATCTTGATGTGCAGGTAAAAGCCGTCCTGCTTCTTGGCATCACCGCGATAGAACGTACCGTGAGCCACAGACTCATAGGTAATGCCTGCTACCTCGACCGTCTGCGAATCATAGGCCTTGGCCTTCTTGGACTTCTCCTGCACAGGTGCGCTCCCGCCCGAGCCACTCGGCGCATTACCGCCGCAGCCGGCAAGCGTACACGCCAACACAGCCGAAAGCGCCACGGTGGGAATTCCTAACAGCAGCTTCTTCGTCATGGGCTTCATCATCCTCACCGCTCCTTTCGCTTGCAGCTCATCCGTCGCCCGAGGCCTTCGTCGTCCCGTGGCATCGGCTTCCACAATGAGCGTATGACGAAACACGGCGCCGGTGAAGTGACCCGTGGCCCAAATATCGACTGGTCAGCATCCCTTATGGGCCAAAAGAACTCGCACATGCACGCCCCCGGCCCATAAAACGAGACGCCTGTCCCAATGTTCGATTCAATCCAACAATCCGCACGACACGTTTTCGACAACGTATCCAACCGCAAACGCAGCAAGACGCATTCGACCGCTTTCAAACTTACTCGGACAGAACCGACTCGGTTTTGTCCGAGTAAACGAATCTCCATCGAACTCCGAACGGTTGTTCGATGGATTTCGTGTTGGTTGGAATCGCCCAAGGGCTGGGCTATGCTACCTTGACTATCTATATGACTTAAACGCAGCAAAGGAGCACCGAGAGAGCGAGTATGGCAAAAAACACCGCAAACTATGGTAACGACAGTATCCGCCAGCTCAAGGACGAGGAGCGCGTACGCCTGCGCCCCGCCGTCATCTTTGGCTCGGACGGACTCGACGGCTGCGCGCATGCTGCCTTCGAGATCCTGTCCAACGCCGTTGACGAGGCGCGCCAGGGCTACGGCAAGCTCATCACCCTTACCGCCTTTCGCGATGGCTCTATCCAGGTAGAGGACAACGGCCGCGGCTGCCCGCTCGACTGGAATCCCTCCGAGAAGCGCTTTAACTGGGAGCTCGTCTTCTGCGAGCTCTACGCCGGCGGCAAGTATAACAACAACCAGGGCGGCGACTACGACTTCTCGCTCGGTACCAACGGTCTGGGCTCGTGCGCGACCCAGTACGCCTCCGAATACATGGACGTCACGGTTTGGCGCGACGGCAACAAGTACTCCCTGCACTTTAAGAAGGGCAAGGTCGTCGGCGCCAAGAAGAAGGCACTCGAGATTGAGCCCAGCGACGAGAGCCGCACCGGCACCACCATCAAGTGGCGCCCCGATCTTGAGGTCTTTACCTCGATCAGCATTCCCCACGACTGGTATCGCGAGACCATGCGCCGCCAGGCCGTGGTCAACGCCAACGTGACCTTCCGCCTGCGCATCGAGGGCGACGATGGCGAGTTTTCCGAAGAGGATTTTTGCTATCCCAAGGGCATCGAAGACTACGTGCTCGAGAAGGTCGGTACCGACTACCTCACCGAGCCCTTCTTCATCGAGGCCGACCGTCGCGGTCGCGATCGCGAGGACCTGCCCGACTACAACGTCAAGATTACCGCGTGCATGTGCTTCTCGCGCACCTTCATGATGCAGGAGTACTACCACAACTCATCGTGGCTCGAGAACGGCGGCTCGCCCGAGAAGGCCGCCCGCAGCGCTCTGACCAGTGCCATCGATGCTTACATTAAGCAACAGGGCAAGTACAACAAAAACGAGAGCGGCATCAAATGGCAGGACGTCCAGGACTGCCTGGTGCTGGTGACCAACTGCTTCTCCACCCAGACGTCCTACGAAAACCAGACTAAGAAGGCCATCAACAACCGCTTTATCCAGCAGGCTATGACGGCCTTCTTTAAGGAACGCCTCTCGACCTACCTGATCGAGAACAAAGACGCCGCCAACAAGATCATGGAGCAGGTGCTCATCAACAAGCGTTCGCGCGAGAACGCCGAGAAGACGCGTCAAAGCATCAAGACCAACCTGCAGCAGAAGACCGACATGGCCAACCGCGTGCAGAAGTTCATCGACTGCCGCTCCAAGGACAAGAACCGTCGCGAGATCTACATCGTAGAGGGCGACTCGGCAGCAGGCGCCATTCGCACCTCACGCGATGCCGAGTTCCAAGGCGTTATGCCCGTCCGCGGTAAGATCCTCAACTGCCTGAAAGAGGACTACCCGCGCATCTTTAAGTCCGACATCATCATGGACCTCATGCGCGTGCTGGGCTGCGGCGTGGAGATCAAAGACAAGCGCATCAAGAACCTTGGTGCCTTTGACCTGGACAACCTCAACTGGAACAAGGTCATCATCTGTACGGACGCCGACGTCGACGGTTACCACATCCGCACGCTCGTGCTCACCATGCTTTACCGCCTGGTGCCCACACTTATCGACGAGGGTTACGTGTATATCGCCGAGTCGCCGCTCTACGAGATCAACTGCAAAGAGAAGACCTACTTTGCCTACACCGAGCTCGAGAAGAACGGCATCCTCAAGGAGATTGGCGACCAAAAGTGCTCCATCAACCGCTCCAAGGGTCTTGGCGAGAACGACCCGGACATGATGTGGCTCACCACCATGAACCCCGAGACGCGTCGCCTGATCAAGGTGGAGCCCGAGGACGTCACCAAGATGGAGACCATGTTTAACCTGTTGCTGGGCAACGACGAAGCGGGCCGCAAGCGCCATATCTCCGAGCACGGCAAGGAATATCTGGACCAGCTGGACCTGCAATAGCAGCAAATCGATAACGACGGCCCATAAGAAGTTCAAGAGGAAATCGTGGCAAAGAAGAAGACGAAGAACCAGCCAAAGAAAAAGCAGGTCAACGCCGAGAACGTCATCGGCCTGCACTCCGAGGTCACCGACCAGCCGATCACGCAGACGCTCGAGGTCAACTACATGCCCTACGCCATGAGCGTCAACGTCTCGCGTGCATTCCCCGAGATCGACGGCTTTAAGCCCTCGCACCGCAAGCTGCTCTACACCATGTACAAGATGGGTCTGCTCAAGGGCGAGCGCCAGAAGAGCGCCAACATCGTGGGCCAGACCATGAAGCTCAATCCGCACGGCGACGCCGCGATCTACGAGACGATGGTGCGTCTGGCCACCGGCAACGAGGCACTGCTCGCCCCCTTCGTGGAGTCGAAGGGCAACTTTGGCAAGTACTATTCGGGCGACCTGAGCTACGCCGCCTCGCGTTATACCGAGGCCAAGCTCTCCCCCATCAGCGCCGAGATCTTTAAGGACATCGACAAGGACCCGGTCGACTTCGTTGACAGCTACGACGGCGCCATGAAGGAGCCGCGCCTGCTGCCCACCACGTTCCCCAATATTCTGGTTTCGGCCAACAAAGGCATCGGCGTCGCCATGGCGTCCGACATCTGCGGTTTCAACCTCAACGAGGTCTGCACCGCCACCATGCATTACCTGCAGGATCCCGACTGCGACCTGCTCGAGTATATGCCCATGCCCGACTTCTCGACCGGCGGCGAGATCATCTACCGCCGCGAGGAGATGGAGAAGATCATCGAGACCGGTCTTGGCAGCTTCCAGATCCGTTCCCGCTGGCGCTGGATTCCCGAAGAGCGCATCATCGAGGTCTACGAGATCCCCTACACCACCAAGACCGATGTCATCATCGAGCGCATCGTCAAGCTCTCCAAGGAGGGCAAGGTCAAGGAGATTGCCGACATCCGCGACGAGACCGATCTTTCGGGCCTGCGCATCGCCATCGACCTTAAGCGCGGCGTCGACCCCGACAAGCTCATGGCCAAGCTCTATCGCTCGACCACGCTGCAGGATTCGTTCTCGTGCAACTTCAACGTGCTCGTCGACGGCTATCCCCGTGTTATAGGCGTGCGCCAGATTCTGCACGAGTGGGTCAAATGGCGTATTGAGTCCACGCGTCGCCGCATTAACTTTGACCTGGGCAAAAAGTCCGAGCGCCTGCACCTGCTGCACGGCCTCGAGGCAATCTTGCTCGACATCGACAAGGCCATCGCCATCATCCGTGGCACCAAGCTTGAAGCCGAGGTCGTGCCCAACCTTATGAAGGGTTTCGACATCGACGAGACCCAGGCCGAGTTTGTTGCCGAGCTCAAGCTCCGCAACATTAACGAAGAGTACATCCTCAACCGCACCAAGGACATCGCCAAGCT
>DBFOIV010000143.1:0-5967 GCA_048489175.1 Collinsella sp.
CAGATGCGCTTGACGGCCATGGCGACGCCATAGTAGGTGGCGTGCTTCTTCTCGATGATGGTGTAGGCGGAGTTCTTGACGTCCTCGGCGATGCGCTTCTCGGCAGCCTCATGCTCCAAGTGGCCGTGAAGCTCACAGAAAGTGTTCAGCGGAACGCCGGCAACCTGAGCGCTGGACCAAGCGACAAACTCGGAGTCGCCGTGCTCGCCCATGACATAGGCCTGGACATCGCGCGGGTCAACCTCGACGTGGGCACCAAGCATCTGCTGCAGGCGGCCGGTGTCGAGCACGGTACCGGAACCGATGACGTGGCCCTCGGGCAGGCCGGACATCTTGATGGCGGCGTAGGTCAGAACATCGACCGGGTTGGAGACGATTAACAGAATGCCGTCGAAGCCGGACTTCTTAATCTCGGGAATAATGGACTTGAAGATGCTGACGTTCTTGTTGACCAGGTCCAGGCGGGTCTCACCGGGCTTCTGGGCAGCGCCAGCAGTGACGACGATCATGGCGGCGTCGGCGACATCGGAATAATCGCCGGCGTAGATCTTCATCGGCTCGGCAAACGTCATGCCGTGCGCGATATCCAGGGCCTCACCCTCGGCACGGTTCTTGTCCACGTCGATGAGGACCATCTCGGAGAACAGACCACTCTGCATCAGTGCGAACGCCGAAGACGAACCGACGAAACCGCAGCCGACAATAGCGACCTTCTTCTCGTTAACCATTAGAAACTCCCATCTCTCTCCACAAACAAGCCGCCCGGGAACGACCCGAGCGGCTTGTCGTAATCCCAATACATCCAATCGGGACTTTGATTATGCCCCTATTCGCAGCCAAAAATCGACCGTTTACCGAAATTGTTTGCAGAATTCGTAAAATAACTGCACGAAATCGGTTTCGAGCTATTGACGGGTCGAAATAGGTTTCTAATACAGGCCAGCCTCGCGAATGGCCTCGACAGCCAAAGCGATCTGATCGGGCGGCAAGACCAGTGCCATACGCACGTGCCCCTCGCCCGAAGGGCCAAAGCTCGCGCCCGGCGTCACCACAACGCCGGCCTTCTCCATAAGCTCCTCGCAAAACGCCATGGAATCGGTGCGACCACCGGGAAGCTTGGCCCACACAAACATAGAGCCATGCGCGTTGGGACGCTCCCAGCCCAGGCCCTCAAGACCGTCGCACAGGGCATCGCGGCGTTCCTGGTACTTCAGACGCTGCGCCTCGACCTCATCGCGCGGACCGTTCAGGCAGGCGATAGCAGCCTTCTGGATCGGGAAGAACATACCAAAGTCGATCTGGCCGCGCAGCTTGGCAAAGGCAGAGACCACGTCCTCGCGGCCGACCAAAAAGCCGATACGCGCACCGGTGACGTTAAACGACTTGGAGAGCGAGAAGAACTCCACGCCCACCTCGAGCGCGCCGGGATACTGCAAGAAGCTGCCACCCGGCTCACCGTCAAACACGATGTCGGAGTATGCGTTGTCATGGACGATGAGAAGGTCGTGCTCGCGGGCGAAAGCGATGATCTCCTCATAGACCTCGGGCGTGCCCACCGAGCCCACCGGGTTAGCGGGCAGCGACACGATCATATACTTGGCGCGATCGGCCACCTCGGGATCGATGCCCGCCACATAGGGCAGGTAATTATGCTCGGCGACCAGCGGATAGTACTCGAGCTTGGCATCGGCGATCTTGGCACCCGCCTCAAAGACCGGGTAGCACGGATCGGGAACCAGAATGGTGTCGCCCGGATCGAGCAGGGCCAGGCCCAAATGACCCACGCCCTCCTGCGTGCCGTTGCACGACTGCACCATGGACGGCGTAATGCCCGAAACGCCAAAGCGGCGCTCATAGTAATCGCACACGGCTTGCTTGAGTTCGGGCAGGTCGCGCAGGGCATACTTCCACATCTCGGGATCTTGGGCTGCCTGCGTGAGCGCCTCGACCACATGGTCGTACGGCTTAAAGTCGGGCGTGCCCACGCTCATGTTGTAAATGGTCTTGCCCTGAGCCTTCAGCGCGAGAAGCTTGTTGTTGAGCGAGGCGAAGACCTCCGCGCCAAAGCGGTCGAGACGCTGCGATGCCTGCATGGTGCCACCTTTCGATATAAAAAACGCGGCGCTCCGACAAGAGCGCCGCGCGATACGGGCCATCAGATTTCAAAAGTGTAACGCTTACAACCCCCGTATTGGTTCAATTTAGCCAACCTTAGTCAATTGGATTGAGGGCGTCGATCTGCGCGAGCCACAGACGTGAGCTTGCGTCACTCGGCATACGCCAATCGCCGCGCGGGCTGAGCGTCACCGAACCCACCTTGGGGCCATCGGGCAGGCAGCTGCGCTTAAACTGCTGGGCAAAGAAGCGACGGTAGAACGTACGTAGCCATGTGTGGACGGTCTTGGCGTCGTAGACGCCCTCGAAGCTCTTGAGCGCCATGCGGTAGATCTTGCCCGGCTCAAAGCCAAAACGCAGCAGGTAGTAGAGGAAGTAGTCGTGCAACTCGTATGGGCCCACCAAATCCTCGGTCTTCTGCGCAATCTCGCCGTCGCCCGTGGGCGGCAGAAGCTCGGGGGACACCGGCGTATCGAGGATATCGAGCAAGACCTCGGCAATACGCCCGCCAAAGACATCGGCGGCATAGCGTACCAGATGGCGCACAAGCGTCTTGGGCACGCTCGCGTTGACGGCGTACATGCTCATGTGGTCGCCGTTATAGGTAGCCCAGCCGAGCGCCAGCTCCGACAGGTCGCCCGTGCCAATGACAAAACCGCCAGCCTGGTTGGCCAGATCCATCAGAATCTGCGTACGCTCGCGCGCCTGGCTGTTCTCGTAGGTCACGTCCTGCACGGCCGGATCATGCTCAATGTCCTTGAAGTGCTGCTCCACAGCCGCGTGGATCGAAACCTCGCGGAAGCTCACACCCAGGTCGCGAGCGAGCGACTCGGCATTCGACTTGGTACGATGCGTCGTGCCGAAGCCGGGCATGGACACGGCTGTGATACCAGTGCGCGGCAGCCCCAGTGCATCGAAGGCACGCACGGTCACAAGCAGCGCTAGCGTGGAGTCCAAGCCGCCCGAAAGGCCGATAACCGCAGCCTTGGTACCCGTGTGGGCAAGGCGGGTCTTGAGGCCCGCAGTCTGCAGATCGAGGATCGTCTCGCAGCGCTCGGCCAAGTCGCCGTGGTCGGCCGGCACAAAGGGCGCGCGCGGGAAAACGCGGTCGATATCGCAGGCATCGCGCAGGACAGGTTCTTCGGCCAGCACGCCCTCAAACGAAAACTCAACGGTCGTGGCCTCCGGCGCATCGTCCGCGCGCGTCCACGTCGTCGAGCGACGGCGCTCGGCAACCAGGCGGTCAAGGTCAACGTCGGCGATGGCCATATCGCAGGTAAGCAGTTTGGTCGCGGCGAGCTTGGAGCCGTTTTCGTAGACGAGGTTCTCGCCCGCAAAGACCATATCGGTCGTGGACTCGCCCTCGCTCGCGTCCGCATAGGCATAGGCGCAGTACAGGCGCGCGCTCTGGTTGGAAATGAGGCTGCGGCGGTAATCCGCCTTACCGATAATCTCGTCCGAAGCCGACGGATTGAGGATCACCGTCGCACCGGCAAGCGCCATCTCGGTCGAAGGGGGCGCCGGCACCCACAGGTCCTCGCAGACCTCAACGCCCAGCACCATATCCTCGGCACCTTCATCACAGCAGCGGTAGACAAGCCCCGAACCCAGCGGAACCGGACCCTGACCGGCAAACTCGACCCACACAGAATCTGCGGGCGCCGGAGCAAACCAGCGGCGCTCATAAAACTCACCGTAATTGGGCAGATACTTTTTGGCCGTGAGGCCCAAAAGCTCGCCCGCGCAGCACACGGCGGCGCAGTTGTAGATACTCTCGGCAACTGCAACGGGAAGACCGATGGTAAAGACAATCGGCAGCCCGCGGGTTTCATCGAGAATATGTGCCAGTGCGGTCTCGCAGGCATGCAGTAATGTGCGGTTATGGAACAGATCGGCCGCGGTATAGCCAGTCAGATTAAGCTCGGGCAGTACCAGCGCGCGAACGCCGCGCTCGGCAGCCTCGCGAACAGCCGCCAGCGCAACCTCGGCATTGCCCTCGACATCGGCCACGCGAATCTGCGGCGACGCCGCCGCCACACGCAAAAAGCCATCAGACTGAGAAAGGTGAAGATTCATAAGAATGCTCCCGTGCGTAGACGCTATTCAACACAATTAGCAAGCCCTATTGTAGTTCAACCACCGGGTGGAACCACATCCCACCAACTTGGTGAGCTATTGATGAGTTGATGGTATCTGTTAAATGTCACGTACGATTCACATCTGGTGGGTACCCTGATGGCTACACGAAACGAAGCAGATTTACACCGGGAGGACCCCGTATGACAACCAAGTACACCGACGCGCCGCGCACGCGCGTCATGACGCCGGCATCGCTCAACAACGGCGTGCACGAGAACCATTCCATCGGACAGACCATGGCCATCGCGCCCAAAAAGGGCCTGTTCGATGACATTTCCATTCCCCAGATCATCGCCGGCGCCGCAGCTGCTGCCACGAGCGTCGCGCTTGCCTCCAAGATTGGTATCGCTGGTTCAGTAATTGGCGCCGCCGTGAGCTCGGTCATCACCGTTGTGTCCTCGCAGGTCTACCGCCACTTTATCTCTGCCAGCGCCAAAGCCCTCAAAGGTACGCACGTCGACGTCGACTACCCCGCCGGCGCCTACGAGCCCGTTGAGCCCGATGTCGAGGAGCACCTAGGTGGCGCCGCGACCACGCAGGAAATGCGCCAGGTTGCGGGGCGCGCGACCACGGCGCGCGTTGCCCCCAACAGCTTGCGTGCCAAGGCGGCGGCAGAGCGCAGCCAGACGCAAAAGAAGGTCATCGTCTTCTCGATCGCCATCGCCATCGTCGCAGTCATCGCCTGCGCCGGCGCCATCCTTATCACCACTGCCGGTGAGGGTCTGGGCGAGCGTCCCGAGCCAATTCTTTCGTCGCGCACGACCGAGAGCGATGCAAATGGCAACACCCAGTCGCAAGATCAGCAGGCACAGGCAGACGGCACGCAAGACAGTTCTACCTCTGCCGATTCGTCCTCGAACACCCAAAACCAATCACAGGGCACCGATTCCTCTACGGCCAACAGTGGCACGCCGTCCGACACGACCGACTCAAGCCAAACGACTGACGGTTCACAGCCGAACACGGGAGGCCAGACGAGCGACACTACGTCGGGAACGGGTGCAGCAGACAGCAGCAACACCAACAGCTCGAGCGGAACCGCGTCCGGCACGGCATCTGACAACTCGAGCCAAGGCACGGCATCGGGCAACTAAGCACATTTGTCTCTCATAGATAACCGACCTGTACAACGGGCGCGAATCGAAAGCGGTTCGCGCCCGTTTGCCTTGGGCGCCGCCATGGCAAACGCCATGCGATGGTAAGATGCTTTACATGTGTAAAGAGGAGATTTGCCATGAGCAAGACAATAGTTAGGCCCACGCTTTCGCTGGGCAACCACATCTATCTGTATCGTCTGCTGCGCGATGCGATTGGATGCGGCAAGCAAACGTTTATGACGCAGGTCGAGGAGGCGCTCGCCGCAGGCGACATGACTGCTTATGACCTGGGCTTTGAGTCCACGCGCGAGCTGCTCGAGGAACTTAACGACTGCATTAAGCTGACCGTCTTTAAAGGCGGCCGCCTGTATGCCACCGTCATCGCCAACGAGGCCTGGGATGCTGCGCTTGCCAAGGGCGAGGACAAGCCCAAGACCGCCAAGGGCGCCAAGCAGTCCTACAAAAAGAAAAAGCGCGGTGAGAAGGACCTCAAGGCCGTGCGCCCCAAGCACGTTAAGCGTCCCGAGCCCGAAGCCATGGTTGAAGCCGCGCCGGAACCCGAGCCCGAGACAGAGATCGAAGTCGCTATTGAGGTAACGGCAGAAGCCGAAACCGA
>DBFOIV010000144.1:0-7563 GCA_048489175.1 Collinsella sp.
GAGACGTCGATCACGGCGTCGAACGAGCGGCGCTCAAAGTGCTCGCGTGCGCGGTTGCGCTCATGCGTAGAAGACGCCTGCAAGATAACGGGCAGATAGGACGACTCCGACAGTTCCTCGGTAATGCCGCTCAAAAACTCGCTATAGGTGGGGTCGCTGAAGAGTTCACTCAGAGGCTCGGTCACGAGCACGGCGATGATTTCCGTGCGCCCGACAGCGAGCGCTCGGCCACGAGCGTTGGGGACAAAATTGACTTCCTTGGCCGCCGCGCGGACGCGCTTTTTGGTTTCCTCGCTAATGCGGGGCGAATCGTTGAGGGCGCGCGATGCCGTGGAGCGCGACACGCCGGCAGCTGCGGCAACCTCGGCAAGCGTAGGTGCGGTGCGAACTGGTTGTGTCATGGCGTCTCCTGGAAAATGCGGTCGATGTTGTCACTGATACGGGCTAGTGCGGATACAGCTTACTATAGTGCGCCTGAACAGCGTTCATGATATCCGGTGACCGGTGTCGTTTTGCAACCAAGCCGAAATCGAATACGTCTCGTGTGGGTGAGATATCAGCGGGCGTGGAGGTTGCCTACGAGCTTAAGAACGATGTCTTGTGCTGAGTTTCGATACTCAGGGTGACATAAGTGTTGCGATTGTACAACCGGTTGCACCGTTAACCCGGCCAAATCGACCGTTCAGCGGACAACCGGTTGCACAGTATTTTGCATCGCCCGTAAGATAAGGACAACCGGTTGCACAAGAATCACTACGATGATGAAGGAGCATCACCATGGACGCCATTAACGATTGGGAAAACCAAGCGCTCACCCACAGGAACCGCCTGGCACCCCATGCGTACTTTATGGGTTACGAGACCGCCGATCTCGCTGCAACGTACAGCCGCGAGCTGTCGCGCGGGTTTGTCCAGCTGTCCGGCTCGTGGCAGTTCCGCCTCTTTGAGGGCCCCGCTGCCGTCTCCAACGAGGAACTCTCCACGTACAAGCCCGAGTGGGATCACGTGGAGGTTCCGCACCTGTGGCAGGTGGACGGCTATGGCAACCTTGCCTACACCGACGAGGGTTTCCCGTTCCCGGTTGATCAGCCGTTCGTTCCCTCCGACGACCCCACGGGCGTCTACCAGCGCATCGTCAACCTTCCCGCCGTTCCTGCCGGCGCTCGCGAGATCATTCGCTTCGACGGCATCGAGAGCTATGGCGAGCTGTACGTCAACGGTCAGTATATCGGCATGACCAAGGGTTCGCGCCTGTCTGCCGAGTTCGACGTGACCGACGCGCTCGTCGAGGGCGACAACCTGTTTGCGGTCAAGGTCCTGCAGTACAGCGATGGCAGCTACATCGAGGATCAGGACATGTGGTGGGCCTCGGGCATCTTCCGCGATGTGTACCTTATGCAGCGTCCCGCCGCGCACCTGGTCGACTTTAGGTTCCGCACGCACCGCGAGGGCGATGCCGCTCTGATCACGCTCGATACGGTTGCCGAGGGCGCTTCCCGCGTTGTGTTTACGCTCAGCGATGGCGAGAACGTGGTGGCTACGGGTGAGTGCGTCGACAGCCATGCCGAGTGCAGCGTGACCGATGCCCACTTCTGGAATCCCGAGGACCCCTTCCTCTACGATCTTACGTTTGAGGTCTACGACGACGACAAGGTGAGCGAGTACGTCCCGCATCGCCAGGGTCTTGCCGAGGTGACGGTCGAGGGCAATCATATCTACCTCAACGGCACTTACTTTAAAATGCATGGCGTCAACCGCCACGATCACGACGATCACAAGGGCCGCGCCGTGGGCCTCGATCGCATACGCCGCGACCTGGAGCTCATGAAGCAGCACAACATCAACGCAGTGCGCACCTCTCACTATGCCAATGACCCGCGCTTCTACGAGCTGTGTGATGAGTATGGCATCATGCTGGTCGCCGAGACCGATATGGAGAGCCACGGCTTCGAGAATATCGGCAACATCGCCCTGGTTACCGACGACCCGGCATGGGAGCCGGCCTACGTCGACCGTATTGAGCGCCTGGTGATGCAGGAGCGCAACCACGCGTGCATCATCATGTGGTCGCTGGGCAACGAGAGCGGCTATGGCTGCAACATCCGCGCGATGTACGCCAAGGCTCACGAGCTCGATGGTCGTCCGGTCCACTACGAGGAGGACCGCAACGCCGATACCGTCGACGTCATTTCCACGATGTACTCCCGTGTGTCGCAGATGAACGACTTTGGTGAGCATCCGTTCCCCAAGCCGCGCATCAATTGCGAGTACGGTCACTCCATGGGCAACGGCCCCGGAGGCCTGTCCGAGTATCAGGAGGTCTTCGATCGCTGGGATTGCATCCAAGGCCAGTTTATCTGGGAATGGTGCGACCACGGTCTGGCTGCTGTGACCGAGGACGGCATTGCCTACGATATGTATGGCGGCGACAACGGCGATTACCCCAACAACAGCAACTTCTGCATCGATGGCATGGTGTTCCCCTGGCAGCAGCCGAGTCCGGGCCTTACCGAGTACGGCCAGGTCATCTGCCCGGTTCGCATGGCTTATGACGCCGAGGCGGGCGAGCTGACTGTCACCAACAAGCGCTGGTTTACCACCCTCGAGGATGTTTGCCTGTCGGCGGAGACCCTGGTGGACGGCGACGTGGTCTGCCGCAAGACGCTCATGCCCGGTGCGGTTGCCCCCGGTGAGTCCGTCCAGCTTCCGCTGGTGATTCACGAGGCCGCGGTAGGCGAGACCCTGCTGACTGTGCGCGCCTACACCATGGCCGCTCACGTCTGGTGCGAGCCGATGTTCCAACTGGGCGCAAACCAGTTTGCCATCGCAAACCATCCGGCGCCGGCCATTGCGGCTCCCACTCGTCCTGAGCTTACGGTCGAGGAGACCGAGCAGGAGATTCGCATTCACTCCCTCAACGGCGAGCTGACCTTCAGCAAGGTAAACGGCACCGTGAGCGAGTGGAAGGCATCCGGCCGTGACGTCATGGCCTCTGGTCCCCAGGTTGGTTTTTGGCATCCGCTCGTCGACAACCACGCCCAGGAGTACGACTCCCTGTGGAAGGACAACTTCATTGATGTAATGCAGACGTCCACCCGCAAGGTTTTTTGGAAGCAGGACGGCAATGCGGTCGTCGTTACCGTGAGCCAACGTATTGCTCCTCCCGTCCGCGCGTTCGGCATGTGCGTCGAGCTTGTCTACACCGTGCTTCCGAGCGGTCGCGTCGACCTCAAGGTTTCCGGCGAGCCCTACGGCGACTATTCGGACATTATCCCGCGCATCGGCATCTCCTTTGAGGTTCCCGGTTGCGATCGTGCCGTCGAGTGGTATGGCCACGGCCCGGGCGAGAACTATCCGGACTCGCTGCGTGCCAACCCGGTCGGTCATTACCGCACTACGGTCGACGACATGTTCACGCCCTACGTTATGCCTCAGGACTGTGCCAACCGCGAGGGTACCCGCTGGGTTGCCCTGCGCTCTAGCCACGGTGATGGCGTGCTGGTGACTCGTCCGGCCGACGCCGCTTCCAACCCGTTCTCGTTCTCGGCATGGCCCTATAGCTGCGAGGCTATTGATAATGCCAAGCACGTCTACGACCTTGTTCCGGGCGACACGGTCACGGTTAACATCAACGACCAGCTGCTCGGCCTTGGCTCGAACTCTTGGGGTTCCGAGGTGCTCGATTCCTATCGCACCCGTTTTGAGAGCTTCAGCTTTGAGGTGTCCCTGCGACCGCTGACGTCTGCCGATTTGGCTCAGGCGCTGGCACCCATTAAGGAGGCATAAGCCATGCATGTCTTTAACTCGCGCGCCGATTTCGACGCTCAGATGAAGTCCGTCAAGAAGTGGATGCGTACCGGCCAGGCGCTCGACGGCGTTTCTGAACTGCAGCACGATGTGGCGTACTCCATCGGCGACTCGCTGGTGTACTGGTGGGTCTATGCCCGCGAGGCCGCAACCGCCGACCTGGTCGGTCACCGTCGCTACCATGCCGTGCTCGCTCCGCTCGACGGCGACCTGACCGTCGAGGTTGCCCCCAAGGCAGGCCTCACCTGCACCCGCGCTTACAGCGATATCGATGATCGCGAGCGCTTTGAGGGGGCGGGGGAGACCGTGACGATTCCCGCCGGCGGCGTTGCCGTCGTCGAAATTGACGAGGCCTACCGTGTCGTGGCCGATGCCGCGGATCCCCGCGTCGTGGTACTGCACGTGACGGTCGAAGGTTATTCCTTCCCCAACAAGTAGTATTCGTCCGCCTGGACGTTTGCTTCGCGCCGTTAAGGGGGGATGGCTTTGTTGACTCCCTTTTCCCCATTCCCCTTAGCAGGTGCGCCGTCCGTGTTTGCACTTGCAGCTCGGACGGGTTTAGATGACATTTAATAGATGATTGGGAGGGCTTATGAGCTCTGAAAAACGAGGAACGATTGGTTCGTTCGCTCTGCTGGGCATGACGGTCGCCGCCGTGTTCGGTATCAAGAACATCATCAACAACAACGCGGCCATCGGCTTAGCAGCCGCGCCGTCGTTCTTCTTCGCCACGCTTTTGTACTTTGTCCCCTATACCCTGGTTACCGCCGAGTTCGTCGGCCTTAACAAGGACTCCGAGTCGGGCGTGTACGCATGGGTTAAGACCTCGATGGGTGGTCGCTGGGCGTTCCTGACGGCATTTAGCTACTGGTTCGTTAACCTGTTCTTCTTTGCGTCCGTCCTGCCCAACGTCATCATCTACGCGAGCTACGTGTTCTTTGGTGCCAACGCCGAGCTTTCGCAGCTGTGGATCACCATTATCGAGATCGTTGTCTTTGCTATCGCCACGTGGGTTTCGACCAAGGGCGCTAAGTGGATCGGCTCCATTTCCTCCTTCGGTTCGACCGCGGCTCTCGGCCTGACCGCCGTGTTCATCCTGCTGTCCCTGGCTGCTGCCTTTGGCGGCGTTGAGTTCGCTACGGCTCCTACTCCCGCTAACATGGCTCCCGACATGAGCAACTTCGCAACTGCGTGGGGCTTCTTCGGTACGCTTGCCTGGATCATCCAGGGCGTTGGCGGCGCTGAGTCTGTCGGCGTGTTCCTTAACGACCTTAAGGGTGGCGTCAAGGCCTTCGTGCGCACCGTCGTTATCGCCGGTCTGACCATCGGCCTTCTGTATGCAGGCGCTTCGCTGCTGGTTAACCTGTTCATCCCCGAGGGCGGCGTTGCCATCTCCACCGGTATCTTCGACGTATTCGGCGCTGTCTTTGCCCACTTTGGCATTCCCATGGAAGTGTCTACGCGCGCCATCGGCTTGATCCTTCTCGCCGCCACGCTGGGCTCCCTCATGATGTGGACCTCTGCTCCCATCAAGGTTTTCTTCACCGAGATCCCCAAGGGTGTCTTTGGTAGCAAGATCGTCGAGCTCAACGAGCACGGCATTCCCGCCCGCGCTGCCTGGCTGCAGTTCGCCATCGTCGTCCCCATCCTGATCATCCCGGCCCTGGGCTCCGGTAACCTCGACGACCTGCTCATGATCGTCACCAACATGACGGCTGCCACCGCTCTGCTCCCGCCGCTGCTGATCCTGCTTGCCTACTTTATGTTGCGCAAGAACTTCGACGCTGCTCCCCGTGGCTTCCGCATGGGTTCGCGCACCTTTGGCCTGGTCATTGCTGCATTCCTGCTTGTGGTCTTCTGCTTCGTGCTTATCTGCGGCACCATTCCGCTCGATCAGCCGCTGTGGCTGACGCTGGTCTACAACGTCGGCGGCGTGGTTGTCTTCCTGGGCCTTGCCGTGATGTGGTACAACCGCTACATCAACCGCCTGCGCGAAACCGATCCCGAGGCTGCTTAGAACGAGCTTCGCCCCTCCGTCCTCGACATGATGGAGTAGCGGCTAGGATTAATCTACGGCTGTGGAATAAATCGATTCCCTTTCCTAAGGAGGGGCCTTACGAGGCCCCTCCTTTTGTGTTTTGGAGCATGGTTTTGGACCCTGTGGGCAAAAAATGCCAAATATGAGTACTGTTGCAAAAGAGGTGTCATATTTTTCGGCCTGTTCTGAGCGAAAATGGGCTCAAAATCAATTTATCTAACCCCCTATAGACGCGATTCGATGGCTTCCAAAACATTAAAATCGGCCAAATCGGCCAATTTGCTCTCAATTCTGCTGCTACTAAATTTGTGACAGTACTCATATTTGCCACTTTTTGTCCACGGGGTGTCCGAAAGGGTCCTCGACAAGCATCTAACGCTACAATAACTACCACATGGCTGGGTTTGCCAGCCGAATGTACGATGTCGTGGGAGGGGACATGGTCGAGTTTACAAAGACGATTAAAGATCCGTTGGGATTACATGCCCGCCCGGTTGCGCTGCTCTATGACATCATTGCCAAGCATCGTTGCGACGTGTCAGTCAGTATCGGCGATCGCCACACGAATGGCCGCGATGTCATGGGACTCATGGCTCTCTACGGCGAGTGCGGCGAGGACATCATCTTCCGCGTTTCGGGCGTAGACGAGGCTTCCTGCGTTACGTCGATCAGAAATCTCTCACTCTAAGCATGATAGGGCGTGGTAAAGGATGGTCCTTTGCCGTGCCCTTTTGTTTCGTATAGGAAACTTTTTCGAAATCTGAATGGGGACCCTTTCCAAAAAGTTAACCACGTGTTAGTTTACTAAAGCGAACATAGGCGTGGTTAACTTTTACCGCGTCGATGTTGAGGATGAACTGACGTTAGGAGCCACTCATGTCTTGCGGACCGCAGATGCCGGCAATGCCGCTTTCGATGGTAAAAGCGGGCGAAACCGTGCGCGTGTCTCGTGTAAAGGGCAATGAGGACATGAAGCACCACCTCAAGGACCTCGGCTTTGTCGAGGGCAGCGAAATCCATGTGGTGAGCTCGAGTGGCGCCAATATCATCGTCACGGTGCTGGGTGCACGTTTTGGCATCGATTCCAAGGTTGCCATGCACATCATGACCGTCGGTTAGTCCGCAGCATTTGATAAAAACCGAAAGGGGGACAAGAGGATGAAGACGTTGGGTGACGTTAAGGTGGGCGAGAGCTCCACCATCGTCAAGCTTCACGGTGAGGGTGCGCTTCGCCGCCACCTTATGGACCTGGGGCTCATCAAGGGCACGTCGTTTAAGGTCGTGAAGGTTGCACCGCTCGGTGATCCGGTCGAGATCAACGTGCGCGGCTACGAGCTTTCCATCCGCAAGGAGGAGGCGGCCGTCGTCGAGGTCCAGTAAGGGCTCGCGACGTGTATTTCTGCAGATAAAGTTAGGTTTTTCTAACTTAATGCTGCAACTTTGAAGCACATCATCCAGCTTGCGCGGAGAAAGCAGCGCAGGCACACAAGGAAGAAGGATTGAATGGCGGATTCTCAGATCCATGTCGCGCTGGCGGGTAACCCCAACTGCGGCAAGACCACGCTTTTCAACCTGATCACCGGCGCCAACGGCTACGTTGGCAACTGGCCCGGCGTCACGGTTGAGAAAAAGGAAGCCAAGCTCCTAAGCGACAAGAACGTTACCATCACGGACCTCCCTGGCATCTACTCGCTTTCCCCCTACAGCCCCGAGGAGCA
>DBFOIV010000145.1:0-3353 GCA_048489175.1 Collinsella sp.
CCGCCGGCGTTGCGCTGGCTCAGCTCCTGGATGCGCGCGAGCTCTTCGGCCGTGTGGGAGGCGGGGAACAGGCCGTTCTCGATGCGGCCGCCCTGGGCCTTCGCGGCGCCGTCTTTCGATGCAGCGGGGTTGGAGATGCCGTTACGGCGGGCGATGGCGCGGCGAATGCTATCGAGGGGCGTGATGCTCAAAGCGGGGTCCTTTCTATTGCTGCGCTCTAGTATAGACACCGCGGTGTCCGCTCGTGTTTTTGAACAGGTTGTTCGATAATTTCGGCGGCGCCATTCGGTAGTCGGCACTTAGGGACGTTCCTTATGTGCAGGCACTTTGGGAACGTCCCTAAGTGCCGGCATCTGGGGACACTCCTTGGCTGTTGCCTGTTCAAGAGTGTCCCCAACGACTAGTCGTTTAAGAACGTCCCCAATGACTAGGCCGCTTGCGTGCGATTTTTGACCGTTGGGCGGGCTTGCCGCCCTTGCCGCAAAAACGTTTTTGCATATCGGGTACAACGGGCTTTACGTGAGTAAAGTGCGCGCCGCGTCCACGTGCCGCGTTTTTAAAGGAGGCCCCATGCCTGGTGTTACCCCTGCAGAAGTTCTGTCCAATTTTGGTATTACGCTGGTCGAAGATCCCGCCGAGAATCAACCCCGTCTGCTGGTCGATCTGCCCGCCGCGGAGCTCGTCGAGCACGCTATCCGCCGCGAAGAAGGCCGCATGGCATCCAACGGCGCGCTGGTGATCGAGACGGGGGAGCGTACCGGCCGTTCCCCCAATGACCGCTTTATCGTTGACACCCCCGATGTTCACGACAAGATTGCCTGGGGCGCGGTCAACCGCCCGCTGTCCGTCGAGAGCTATGAGGCCATCAAGGCCGGCATCGTCGACTATCTCAACGAGCGCGACGTGTTCGTCACCCGCGGCATGGCAGGTGCCGACCGCAACCACACGCGTCGACTGCTCGTTGCCTGCGAGCGTGCCAGCCAGGCACTTTTTATTAAGCAGATGCTCGCCCGCCCGCTCGCTCGCGAACTCGCGCGCACCGGCGAGCCGGACTTCTGCGTCCTTGCCGCGCCAGGTTACCAGTGTGACCCCGCCATCAAGAGCCTCAACTCCAGCGCCGCGGTGGTCATCAACTTCCAGGAACGCGTGATTCTGGTCGCCGGCACCGGCTACTCCGGCGAGATTAAAAAGTCGATCTTTAGCGTCATGAACTATCTGCTGCCCGTCGAGGACGACGTGCTGCCCATGCACTGCTCGGCCAGCATGGATCCCGTCACGCACGAGACCGCCGTGTTCTTTGGCCTGTCCGGCACCGGCAAGACCACGCTTTCGGCCAATCCCACGCGCCTGCTGATCGGCGACGACGAGCACGGTTGGTCCGACATGGGTATCTTCAACATCGAGGGTGGCTGCTACGCAAAATGCGAGGGCCTGGACGCCTTCCGCGAGCCCGAGATCTTCAACGCCGTCCGTTTTGGCGCCATTTGCGAAAACGTGGTGCTCGACGAGAACCGCAAGCCCAACTACGACGACATCTCGATCACGCACAACACGCGCGTGGCCTATCCCGTGGAGCACATTCCTAACGCGTGGACTAAGGGCATGGGCACCACTCCGAGTGTCGTGCTGTTCCTGACTTGCGACGCTTTTGGCGTGCTGCCGCCCATCTCACGCCTGACGGCCGATGCCGCTATGTACCACTTTGTGACGGGCTTTACGGCTAAGATTCCCGGCACCGAGGTCGGCGTCACCGAGCCCACGCCCACGTTCTCTTCGCTGTTCGGCGAGCCGTTTATGCCGCTCGACCCCATGGTTTACGCCAAGATGCTTGGCGAGCGCATTGCCGACGGCCGCACGCGCGTGTACCTGGTCAACACCGGCTGGATTGGCGGCGGCTACGGCGTGGGTCATCGCATCGAGCTGGCCTACACGCGCTCGCTGGTCGCGCGCGCCCTCGACGGCACCATCGAGGACAGCGAGTTCGTGCACGACGACATCTTTAACGTTGACATTCCCACGACGTGCCACGGCGTGCCCGATGGCATCCTGGTGCCGCGCCAATACTGGCAGAGCACCGCGCGCTACGACGAGGCCGCGCACAACCTGGCGGTGATGTTCGAGGAGAACTTCGAGAAGAAGTACTCGCACCTGCCCGAGTCCGTCAAAGCCGCCGGCCCGCACGCCCAGGTGTCCGCCGAGGCCCGTCATCGCGGCCACGGCTTGCTGGGACTCCGCCACTAGCGTCGCCTCAGACCCAAAACCACCATAAAGGGGCCAGTGCATCTTTGTGGTGGTTTTGCTCGCGTGGATGACTCGGGTTACAATACGCCTGACATATCGTCCCCTTCTCCGGATGGGGACAGCGCAAGCGTTCTTGTGACGGCACCGTAGGACTTTGAAGGTGGCCGTTGTAAGGGCGCTTTTTGTTTAGGCGCCCTCACTCGGGCGCGCACAATGAAGGGAGAGCGTATGAAGAGCTTTATTACCGAGGATTCATTCTGGGAGCTGTTTCCGCAGGCAGCGGTCGGTGTTGTGATCGTGGAGGGCATGAAGCCCACGGCTCAGATTCCTCAAGAGGACGTGGATGCGATTGCGGCGTTGCTCGACCGCGCCAATATCGATGCGGAGCGTCATCTGACCAGCGACACTATCAGCGAGAACGCACCGGTCAAGGCATGGCGCGAGGCCTATCGTCTGTTCAAGACCAAGAAAGGCGCGCGCTGCTCGATCGAGAACTTGCTCAAACGCGTGCTCAAAGGCAAGCCGGTGGGCCACATTACGCCCGCGGTGGATATTTACAACACGGTGTCGCTGACCTACGCGCTGCCCGTGGGAGGCGAGGATCTGCATGCGATCGAGGGAGACCTTCGCTTGAAGGTGACCGACGGTGGCGATGCGTTCTTGCCGCTTGGCGAGGAGGCGGACGATCCGACGCTGCCCGGCGAGCTCGCCTACATCGACGATGCGGGCGCTGTGTGCCGCTGCTGGAACTGGCGCGACGGCGTTCGCACGGCGCTGTCCGATGATTCGGCCGATGCGTTCCTGGCGATTGAGTGCGTGGAGCCCGAGCGGATGGGGGATTGCCAGGCCGCGATCGATCGCTTAGCCGAGCTGCTCGAGCGCTATCTGGGAGCGACGGTTGTCATTAAGACGCTTGTGACCCGCGACAATCCTTGCGTGGAACTGTAGCGGCGCCTAGAACCTATTGATGCCCCAAACCACCACAAAGGTGCCTGTCCCCTTTGTGGTGGTTTTTATGTTGATGGGTTAACAAATGGGGTATTTGGGTACGGGTGTCGCCTTATGCGACTAAGATGTTTACCCGTTAGCATTATGCAAGCGAAAGGCGGTCG
>DBFOIV010000146.1:0-13040 GCA_048489175.1 Collinsella sp.
ACACGCTTGGAGAAGCGCTTGGCGAACATGCCGGACTCAGCGGGGAACTCCTTAGAGAGGTGCTCGACCTTCAGCAGCGGAGTACGCTCGTTGGTATCTGCCATTACGCCTCGCCTCCCTTCTTGGAATCCTTGCGCGTACGGGACGTCTCAGGAGCGTTCTTGAGGAACTCGGGGTCACCGGAGTAGTGGCACGCAGAGTAATGACCAGACTCGGTGACAACGTGCTCGGGGCGCTGCTTGCGGCACTTGTCCGTCGCATAGGGACAACGAGGCGAGAACACGCAGCCCTCAGGCAGGTTCATGAGCGAAGGCGGGTTGCCGTGAATCGGCGTAAGCGGCTTCTTCTCTTCGATGGCCTGCTCCGGGATGGAGCGGATAAGGCCCCAGGTGTAGGGGTGGCGACTCTCGTAGAAGATTTCCTCAGCAGTACCGAACTCGACGGGACGGCCGGCGTACATAACCATGATCTTATCGGCCATATCGGCAACGACGCCCAGGTCATGGGTAATCATGATGATGGCGTTGCCGTTCTTCTCCTGCATTTCCTGCATGAGCTCGATAATCTGAGCCTGAATGGTAACGTCCAGAGCCGTCGTGGGCTCGTCGGCAATCAGGATATCGGGATCGCAGGCAAGAGCCATAGCGATCATGACACGCTGACGCATACCGCCGGAGAACTGGTGCGGATACTCATTGACGCGCTTCTCGGGCTCGGGGATACCCACGAGGTCCAAAAGCTCGGTAGCGCGCTTGAGCGCCTCCTGCTTGGAATAGCCACGGTGCAGACGAAGGCCCTCGCCCACCTGCTTGCCGATCTTATAGACCGGGTTCAAGGAGGTCATAGGATCCTGGAAGATCATCGCGATGTCGTTTCCGCGAATGTGCTGCATCTCTTCCTCGGTCATCTCGAGGATAGAACGACCGCGATAGCGAACGTCGCCGCCCTCGATCTTTCCCGGAGGCATCGAGATGAGGCCCATGATGGTCATGGCGGTCACGGACTTACCGGAGCCGGACTCACCGACGACACCCAGGGTCTCGCCGCGATCGAGCGTGTAGGACACACCGTCGACAGCGCGAACGACACCATCCTCGGTATGGAAATACATCTTAAGGTCATCGACCTCGAGCAGATGCTGGCCCTCGGGAACCGGCTGGTCCTTCAGGTCCACATAGTTCTTGTTCTTCTTCATCCTTATGCGTCCTTCATCTTGACGTCGAGGGCGTCGCGCAGACCGTCACCCAGCAGGGTGAAGGCGAGCACCGTCGAGAGAATTGCCAGACCGGGCATGATCATCATCCAGGGAGCAGTCAGAAGATACTGCTGACCGTCCTGAATCATGGAGCCCCACGAAGGCGTAGGCGGAATAACGCCCATGCCGAGGAAGGACAGAGCGGACTCGGTCAGAATGGCGCCGCCAATGTTCATGGTCGCGTAGACCACGATGGAGGCGACGGAGTTCGGGAAGATGTGACGCACTACGATACGAGCATCAGATGCACCCATCGCGCGCGCAGCGTCAACATAGTCGTTTTCTTTGACCGTCAAGATTGCAGAGCGGAAGACGCGCGCAATCGAAGGCCAGCCGAGAATACCGATGGCGATAAAGACGTTCTGAAGACCACGGCCGATAACGGCGATCATGGCGACAACGAACAGCACGTACGGGAACGCCAGGAAGATGTCCGCACAGCGCATGATGATCGTATCCCAGATCCCGCCGTAGAAACCGGCCAGAGCACCCATGACCAGACCGATCACCGTGGAGATCGCGGTGGCCATAATGCCGACGGACAGCGAAACGCGTGCACCGTAGATAACGCGGACGAGAATGTCGCGACCAAGGGCGTCGGTGCCAAACGGGTGCTCTGCACACGGAGACAACAGCGACGTCTCGGCCATGGTGGTCGAGTCGGAAGCCGTCGGCGAACCGAGCCAGGGCTTAGCCCACAGATCTGCGGTCAGGGCAACCAAAACGACGATGATGATCCAGCAGACACCGATAACGGCGAGCTTGTTCTTGCGAAGACGCTTAAAAGCGTCACCCCACAGCGTGCGGGACTTGGCGGGAGCAGATGCGGCCTTGGTGGCGGTAGCCTGCTCCTGAGACTGAGAATCAGTTTCCTGCATGAGACGTACCTCCCTTAGGCCTTATCCGACGGACCGCCAAGGCGGATGCGCGGGTCGAGGAATGCATAGCTAATGTCGACGAGCAGGTTAATCACCATGACGACGACGACGATGAGCGTAACGCCGCCCATAACGATGGGCCAGTCACGCATGCTAATGGCGCGATAGACCTCATAGCCGATACCGGGCCAGTTAAAAACCGTCTCGGTCAGGATGGCGCCCGAAAGCATGCCACCAAAGTCGACACCAATATAGGTAACGACGGGGATGAGTGCATTCTTAAGCGCATGCTTGACGATGATCGCGCGATTGGAGAGACCCTTGGCCTTTGCCGTACGGATGTAATCCTGGTTCATGACGTCAAGCAGCTGCGAGCGCATAATGCGGGCGGCATAAGCGGTCGAAACCGAAGCCAGCGTAATGGTCGGAAGCACATAGTGCATCCAATCCTGATACTGAGAGCTGGAACCGCCGGCACCCGAGATCGGCATGGAGATTGCACCGCCCGTAGCGTCCTTGAGGATGACGCCAAAGAACAGCTGCAGCAACATACCGAGCCAGAAGGCCGGGACCGCAACGAGGATCGACGTGGTGAGCGTTACCAAAATATCCCAGAAGGAATAACGCTTTACCGCCGAAATGATACCCGCACCGATACCCATGATTGCCTCGAGCACGATGGCGCACGCGGCAAGTTTGACCGTATACGGATACTTCTGGGCAAAAATTTCCGTAACCGGCAGCTTGCGCTGATACGAATTGCCCAGATCGCCATGAAGCAGGCCGTTCATGTAATACAAGTAACGGTCCACGAGCGACGTTTGAACGGGGTCGCCGTTCTCGTCAAGGATCGCGTTGCCGTCCTCGTCCGACTGAACCAGGTGATAGCGGACGCGAAGCTGAAGCTCCACCTCGGGGGACAGAGCCTTGTCTCCACCGATCAGCTTGATCGGATCTCCCGGCACGATATTCTGAAGGGCGAACAGAATCAGCGTAACGCCCAAAAATACCGGGATGAACTGAAGCACACGTTTAACGATGTACTTACCCATACCACTCCCCAATCTAGGGATTAACCTAAATGGGATGCCGATCGCCAGACCGGCATCCCAAAATTACCATCAGCCAGTTTACCCCAGGTTAGGGAGAACTGTATGTTTCCCATGAGGTCTACGTAAATACTTGACCCTCACGGAAGCTGCAAACTCTTAGGCGAGCTCAGCGGTACCCAGCTCAGCGTGCTTCTGCGGATCGACATAGAGGTGCTTGATGCGATCGGAGCCGACGATGGTGTGCGTGTAGAACATCACCGGGATGACCGGGCAGTCGGCAGCGACCATAGCGTCGGCCTCCTGCATCTTAGCAACGCGCTCTTCGTCGTCAACCGTGGTGCGAGCCTCGTTGACCTTGGCGTCGAACTCGGGGTTGTTGTAACCGGAGCGGTTGTCGCCACCGAGGGAGTCGGAGTGGAACAGCGGATACAGGAAGTTGTCCATAATCGGGTAGTCGGCAATCCAACCCAGACGACCGAACTGATAGTTAAAGTTCTGGTACTGCTCGAGCAAGGCAGACCACTCAGGGGTATCGGAGACAGCGGTAACGCCAACCTTGGCGAGGTCACCGATGATGGACTCCATGATCTCCTTGTGGCCACCATCCTGGTTGTAGGAAAGGGTCACGTTAATGCCACGATCGCCATTAGCGCCAGCGGGAGCAACCTTGTCCAGGTACTCGTTAGCCTTGTCGACGTCGTAGGCGCAGAACTCCCATGCGCCCTCCTTGTAGCCATCGATGCCCGGAGGAACAATGCCGTCGGCGGGGGTACGGGTACCCTTGAAGATAGTCTTGCAGATGGCCTCACGGTTGATGGCCAGGGAGATACCCCTGCGCAGGTCGGCGTTGTTGAACGGCTCGGCCGTGTTGTTGCAGGTCAGGTAGTAGGTGGAAGGCTCGGAGCCGAGCAGCATGCGCTCGCCGTCACCCATGGTGTAGCCGTCCTTGGACACGCCGCGATCCTTCTTGGCGGCGTCGATCTGAGCAACGGGAACGTCGCAGACATCGAGGTTACCGGCCTGGAACTCCTTGTAAGCGGTCTCCATGTCCTTGATGACCTGGAAGTGGATGCCATCGATCTTGGCCTTGTCGCCATAGTAATCGTCGAACTTCTTGAGGTTGATCTCCTGACCATCCTCCCACTTGCCGTCCATCATGAACGGGCCGTTACCGACCGGTGCAAGGTAGAAGCTCTTGGCATCGGACTCGGCGCACTCGGGAACCGGGGCCAGAGCCGGGTGAGAGGCGACGAAGGGGAAGTCGGCGTAAGCGGAAGACAGCTTGACGACGAGGGTCTCATCGTCGGGGCAGGTAACACCGCTGAGTTCAGTAGCGTTACCGGCAAGCAGATCGTCATAGCCCTCGACCATGGAAAGGTGATAGGAGACCTCGGAAGGGCCATACTCGGTAGCGATGGCCGACTTGGTGTTGACCAGACGCTCCCAACCGAGCTTGAAGGACTTGGAGGTAACGTCGTCACCGTTGTGGAACTTGGCCTTCTTGATCTTGAAGGTAAACTCGGTGGCGTCGTCGTTGGCCTCAAAGGACTCGCAAGCCAGCGGAACGATCTCGCCCTTCTCGGCGTCATAAGAGGTCAGAGCGTCAAAGAGCTGGTACTCGACCTGAGTGCCCTGATCCTCCTGGACATTGTAGGGGTCGATGCAGACCGGGTTGTTGATGTAGAAGTTCAGCGTCGAACCGGACTCAGAACCGGAAGCGTCGCCGCCCTTCTTGCCGCATGCGGCAAGAAAAGCCATGGAGCTCGCAGCGAGGGTGCCGCCAACAAAGGCGCGACGACCCATAACGGGCTGGTGGAACATAGAATCAGCCATGCCATCCTCCTTATGAGATAGGACAAAGAAATGTTCAGTCGGACATATGTCGAGACAATCCGATCCGAACCATCAAAACGCCGCCCGCTGCTATGGCTGGTTATGCACAACGGACCAACGTTTTGCAATACAGTAGCGCATTTTATGCACGATTTGGGGCTAATTCCGGTTAACGGTCGAGAATTTCTTTAGTTGGGCGAAGTATGTGGGGATATTTTGACTCTGTTACAAATATGTAAACAAAAAGGGTCCCGCACCTGCGAGACCCATTGCAAACGTATATACGCCGATGCTTAGTAGCCGACGATGCCCTGCGGGAAGAAGAACATGCACAGGACGACGCACACGGCAAAAACAACGGCCATAATTACCGTCAGGCGATCGAGGTTCTGCTCCATGACGCCCGTGGCAGAGCTGGAGTTATACAGCGAGCTAGCGATCATATCCGAAACGCCGGTGCCCTTACCGGAATGCATCAGGACGAGAATCGTCAGCGCCACGGCAGAGACAGCCCAAACGACAAACAGAAGAATCTGGAACGGACCCATAGATAAGCTCCTTAATAGAACAGTTCAAACTCCAGTACTGTACCACAATCCCCCGCTCTCCCCTACCTGCCACTCAAGGACGGGGTGGAAATGGCAGAAATACCAAAAAGGGGGTTGTCCGGTTGTGGACAACCCCCTTACTAGAAAACGGTATTTGTTTTCTCTTAGGCCTCGGTGGCGAGCACGCGGCCCGTCATCTCGGCGGAAGGCTCAATACCAGCCATGGTGAGCATGGTCGGAGCGATATCGGAAAGACGGCCGTCCTCGATACCGGTGAGCTGTGCCTTCTCATCAACGATGATGAACGGCACGCGGTTGGTGGTGTGAGCCGTAAACGGATGCTTGGAACCGTCGGAAGCAACGTCAAACATGTGATCGGCGTTGCCGTGGTCGGCGGTAATCAGTGCAAAGCCGCCCTTGGCGAGAATCGCCGGGACAACCTTGGACAGGGCATCGTCAACAGCCTCGACAGCCTTAACGGCAGCGTCGAAGACACCGGTGTGACCAACCATGTCGCAGTTCGCGAAGTTCACTATGTAGAAATCAGCGCGATCCTCGTTGATGGCGGCGACGAGCTTCTCGGTAACCTCGGGAGCGCTCATCTCGGGCTGCAGATCGTAGGTAGCAACCTTGGGGGAAGCGACGAGCACGCGCTCCTCGCCCTCCTTGGGCTCCTCGATGCCACCGTTGAGGAAGAACGTCACGTGGGCGTACTTCTCGGTCTCGGCAGTGTGCAGCTGCTTCAGGCCATTGGCGGCGATAACGTCGGCCAGGACGTTCTCGGGGAACGTCTTGGGGAAGGCGACCTCGACGTCAAACGTCGGATCGTACTCGGTCATCGTCACAAAGTGCGAAAGCTTGATCTGCTCGCGCTCAAAGCCGTCGAACTCCTTGTCCGTGAACACGCGGGTCATCTGACGAGCGCGGTCGGGACGGAAGTTGAAGAAGATGGCCGCGTCGCCCTCGTGAATGCCCTCGTTGTGGGCAGCGAAGGGCTCGACGAACTCGTCGCCGCGCGGGTCCTTCTCGTAGTAGGCCTTGATACCGGCAACGGGGTCGACATCGGCATCGGACGCGTTGACCATGACGTCGTAGGCGCGCTGGATGCGCTCCCAACGGTTGTCGCGGTCCATTGCCCAATAACGACCCGAGACGGTGGCAACGCGAGCGTCGCAACCGGTCTCCTCGGAAATCTTGGCCAGGAAGGCGCAGAACTCGCTCATGTAGCCAGCACCGGACTGCGGGTCGACGTCGCGGCCATCCATGAAGGCGTGGACACGAACGGTCTTGACGCCATGCTCGGCAGCCATCTTGACCAGAGCCTCAACGTGGTTCATATGAGAATGAACACCGCCAGGGCTCATAAGGCCCATGAGGTGGAGAGTCTTGCCGTCAGCCTTGACATCGTCCATAGCCTTGACAAAAACCTCGTTCTTGGCGATGGAGCCGTCCTTGATGGCATTGTTGATGCGCGAAAGCTCCTGGAACACGATGCGGCCGGCACCGATGTTGAGGTGACCCACCTCGGAGTTGCCCATCTGGCCGTCGGGAAGGCCCACGTCCTCGCCCGAAGCGCCGAGCGTGGTGTGGGGGTACTTCTCGTACAGGCTATCAAGGAAGGGCGTCTTGGCAGCGGCGACGGCGTTCTCGCCATCGGCCGGAGCAAGGCCGCAACCATCCATGATGATCAGGAGTGCAGGAAGATGACGTTGTGCCATATGTCCTACTCGCCTGCCTTGACGACCATAGAGGCGAAGTCGGCAGCCTTGAGCGAAGCGCCGCCCACGAGGGCGCCGTCAACGTCGGGCTTGGCGACGAGCTCGGCGATGTTGCCGGGCTTGGCGGAACCGCCATACAGCACGCGGATGCCGTTGGCGAGCTCCTCGCCGAACATCTCCTTGAGGGTCTCACGGATAGCGCCGCAGACCTCCTGAGCGTCCTCGGCGGTAGCGGTCTTGCCTGTGCCGATGGCCCAGATGGGCTCGTAGGCGACGACGACCTGCTTGGGGCAGGTGATCTCAAGGCCAGCAAGGCCAGCCTTGACCTGGTTCACGACGTGCTCGACATAGGTGCCAGCCTCGCGGACCTCGAGGGACTCGCCGCAGCAGAAGACGGGAACAAGACCGGCGGAAACGAGAGCCTTAGCCTTCTTGTTCTGATCCTCGTCGGTCTCGTGGAAGTAGTCGCGACGCTCGGAGTGACCGATGATGCAGTAGGTGCAGCCAGCGGACTTGAGCATGTCGCAAGAAGACTCACCGGTGAAGGCACCCTTGGCCTCCCAGTACACGTTCTGTGCACCGAGGGCGATGGGGGCAGCCTGAATGCGGTCATGAACCGTGGTGATGTCGATGGTCGGAGGGCAGACGAGCACCTCGACGCCAGCCGGAACCTCGGGCAGAGCCTGAGCCAGCTCGTCGGCGAGCTTGGCGGCCTCGGCGACGTCGTTGTTCATCTTCCAGTTACCAGCGATAAGAAGGGTGCGATTAGGCATCGAGAAGCGCCTCCACTCCGGGCAGGGCCTTACCCTCGACGAGCTCCATGGAAGCGCCACCACCGGTGGAGATCCAGCTCATCTTGTCGGCCAGGTTGAACTTGTTGACAGCTGCGACAGAGTCACCACCGCCGATGATCGAGGTGCAGTCAGCCTCGGCGAGAGCCTCGGCGATAGCCTGGGTGCCGTGAGCAAAGTTGTCAAACTCGAAGACGCCCATGGGGCCGTTCCAGAACACGGTCTTGGCGCCCTTGACAGCCTCGGCATAGAGCTCCTCGGTCTTGGGACCGATGTCCATACCCTCACGATCGTCGGGGATAGCGTCGGAAGCAACAACCTCGGGGACAGCGTCCTCGCCAAAGTGATCGGCAACACGGTTGTCGATGGGGAGTAGGATCTTGACACCCTTCTCCTCGGCCTTCTTGAGCATCTCGCCGGCGCGCTCGACCCAGTCCTCTTCCTTGAGGGACTGACCAACGGACAGGCCCTGAGCCAGGAAGAAGGTGTAGGCCATGCCGCCACCGATGATCAGGGTGTCAGCGGAGTCGATGAGGTGATCGAGAACGCCGATCTTGGAGGAAACCTTGGAACCGCCGACGATGGCGACGAAGGGGCGCTCGGGCTCGGCGAAGATGCCGGTCAGCGTGTCGACCTCCTTCTCGAGCAAGAAGCCGGCGACGGCAGGCAGGTAAGCGGCGGGGCCCACGACGGAACCCTGGGCGCGGTGAGCGGTGCCGAAGGCATCGAGAACGAAGACGTCACCATAGGAAGCGAGCTTCTTGGCGATCTCGGGATCGTTCTTCTTCTCACGCTTGTCAAAACGGACGTTCTCGAGAACGAGGACCTTACCCGGCTCGACGGCGGCGACAGCCTCAGCAGCCTTCTCGCCGTAGGTGTCAGCGACAAAGGCAACGTCGAGACCAGAGAGCTCAGCGAGCTTCTTGGCGACGGGCTCGAGGGACAGCTCGGGCTGGAAGCCGGTGCCCTCGGGACGGCCGAGGTGGCTCATGAGGATGACGCGAGCGTTGTGCTCAACGAGGTAGTTGATGGTGGGCAGGGCAGCCTTGATACGGGTGGTGTCGCCAACGACGCCATCCTTGATAGGCACGTTAAAGTCAACGCGGACGAGAACGCGCTTTCCGTCGACATCGATGTCGCGGACGGTCTTCTTGGTAAAGGCCATGTTTGCTTCTACCTTTCGTACGTGTCTGCCTCCCATTACGGCAGACGATTTCTTATAAAAAGGGCGCGACCCTAGGGTGTAAGCCCTATAAGGCCGCGCCCTTCTTTAGACGCTCAACGAGCTATTCGCTAAAAGCTAAATTAAGCAACGAACTTCTCGAAGTACTTGATGGTGCGGACCATCTGAGAGGTGTAGGAGTTCTCGTTGTCGTACCAAGAGGTGACCTGAACGAGGGTCTGGCCGTTGCCGAGGTCAGAGCACATGGTCTGAGTGGCGTCGAAGATGGAGCCGTGGGTCTCGCCGACGATGTCGCGGGAGACGATCTGGTCCTCGTTGTAGGCGAAGGTCTCGGGGATGGTCTCGGCGTAGGCCTTCATGGCAGCGTTGACCTCGTCGACGGTGACCTTCTTGTCAACGACGGCGTAGAGGTTGGTCAGCGAGCCGGTCGGCGTCGGGACGCGCTGGGCGGCACCGATGAGCTTGCCGTTGAGCTCGGGGAGAACCAGGCCGATGGCCTTGGCAGCGCCCGTGGTGTTCGGGACGATGTTCTCGGAGCAGGCGCGGGAGCGACGGAAGTTGCCCTTGCGCTGCGGGCCGTCGAGCGGCATCTGGTCGCCGGTGAAGGCGTGGATGGTGGTCATGATGCCGGACACGATGGGAGCGAAGTCGTTCAGACCCTTGGCCATCGGGGCGAGGCAGTTGGTGGTGCAGGAAGCAGCGGAGATGATGTTGTCCTCAGCGGTCAGCGTCTCATGGTTGACGTTGTACACGATGGTGGGCAGATCGCTGCCGGCCGGAGCGGAGATGACGACCTTCTTGGCGCCAGCGTTGATGTGGGCCTGAGCCTTAGCCTTGCTGGTGTAGAAGCCGGTGCACTCGAGAACGACGTCGACGTCAAGGTCGCCCCAAGGCAGGTTGTTGGCGTCGGCCTCCTTGTAGATCTTGATCTCCTTGCCGTCAACGGTGATGGAATCCTCGCCAGCAACGACCTCGTGATCGCGAGCGTAGTTGCCCTGCGTGGAGTCGTACTTCAGCAGGTAAGCGAGCATATCGGGAGAGGTGAGGTCGTTGATAGCGACGATCTCGGAGCCCTCATGACCGAACATCTGACGGAAAGCCAGACGACCGATGCGACCGAAGCCGTTAATAGCAACCTTTACTGCCATTGTGTCTCCTTTCGTAAGGCCCCCGCGAGCTACAGCGCCCGCCGTTGAGGCCCACAAACTAACCACTCGCCTAATATACCTTTTTTTTGACTTGAATTTCACGAGAATGCTCGAAATTGAAAATCAAATTTACGTTAAAACGTTTTAAAGACTAAAATAGCAGCTAAATCCGTATATAAGTCGATACTTCAAACTACCTGTTTGCTTCAATGAGCTTTTCAAGCCTCAAAACGCGATGGTACAGGGCAGACTTCGACAAGGGAGGGTCAGCCATCTCCCCCAAATCACGCAACGACAGATCGGGATAGCGCTCGCGCAGGTCGCAAAAGACCGCCAAGGCATCCGGAAGCGCATCGCGAAGGCCACGCTGCTCGAGCTCATCGATAAGCGCAAGCTGATGTTGGGCAGCACCGGCGCTTCTGGTCTGGTTGGCGAGCTCGGCATTCACGCGACGGTTCACATCGTTCTTAACCAACTTGACCGCGCGCGCCTCCTCAATCTCGGCAACGCTGCGCTTGGCACCAATCAGCTTTAATAGATGCTCGATTTCCTCGGCGCTCTTAATGTACACGGCATATGACCCCCGCCGTGCATTAACACGAGCATGGACCCCAATCTGCTCCAACAGATCGCAAAGTCCCTTGGCATATTGCTCGCCCTGCACAGCGATCTCCAAATGAAAATCGCCGCGTGGATCGGCCACGAAGCCGCCCGCGATGAGCGCGCCGCGGATATAGGCAAGTCTACAGCAAGGACGGGCGACAATGTGACGCGGCACACCTGCGACGAGCCCTCCCCTACGGTCGAGAATGCCCAGCAGCACCAGAGCCTTATCCAAATCGGGCTGATCAGGCAAGGTGATGAGGTAGTTTCGAACCTTATGCAAGACAGATTTGCGGACGGTGAACTCCGTTTTGAGCTTAAGGATACGATGCGTCAGCGTGATCATCGTGCGCGCGACGGCTCCCGTCTCAGTCGCAACCGTCAAACGATACCGCCCAGAGCCGGTAAGCGAGAGCGTACCACTCACACGCGTGAGGGCGGCAAGCGTCGACAAGTCGCAGTATTCACATTCGGGTTCGCAGCGCGCAAGCTCGTCGCGCACCTCAGCGGTAAACGACATACAGGCCTATGCCTTCGTGTTGGCGCGCGACAGGTCGCGGTGGGAGATGCTCACATGATACTGAGCGCCTTCCAAATAACGGGCCGTGGCCTCGGCAATGGCAACGCTGCGGTGCTGGCCGCCCGTGCAGCCGATGGCGATAGAAAGCTGCGGCTTACCCTCCGCGATATAGCCCGGCATCACCGTATCGAGCAGCTGTGTCCAAGCCTTCCAAAACTCCTGCGTCTTGGGATGGTCCAGAACAAAATCGGAGACCTTTTTATCGAGACCGGTCATCGTGCGCATCTCGGGATCGTAGAACGGATTAGGCAGGAAGCGGACGTCGATCATAATGTCCGCCTCGACGGGCATGCCGTGCTTAAAGCCAAACGAGAACACGTGGACGTCCATGAGCTGCTGGTCGGACAGCTCGGAAAATGCCATACGTAGCTTGTTGCGCAGCGCAGAGGTGCGCAGACGGCTCGTGTCGATAATCATATCGGCTCGGTCGCGCACGCCCTGAAGCTGAAGGCGCTCGCGCTGAATGGCATCGGCCGTAGTCTCCCCCGGCTTGGCAATGGGATGACGGCGGCGATTTTCGCTGTAGCGACGAATCAGCACCTCGTCAGAAGCCTCCAGGAACACGATGTCGCAGCTCATCTCGCGCTCTTCGAGCGCGGCGACCGCATCGAGCAACTCGTCAAACAGTCCCTGGCTACGCAAATCGCAGGTGACGGCGAGATGCCTGCCCACGCCCGTATTGATGCCGACGAGCTCGGCAAGCTGGGCGATGAGACGTGGAGGCAGGTTATCGATGCAAAAATAGCCCATGTCCTCGAACACGTGCATGGCCTGCGTGCGGCCCGATCCGGACATTCCGGTGATGATGACGATATCGGGGATGCGCTCCGAGCGCTCCGCCGCATCCATGGCATCTCCCTTTTGCATGTGCTGCCTCCCGAAAACAAGCGCGGGACCCAGCAACCCGGATCCCGCGCGGTCAATTGCCTATATTGAGTATACCGCCCCGAGCGGATACGAGGCCTGTCTTACGCCTCAAGCGCAGCCTTGAACCAACTCGTAATACTCGTGGGGTGCGTGATGGCGGTGCCGACGACAACGGCCCAGGCGCCAGCATCGATCGCGGCGCGAGCCTCCTCGGGCGTATGCACGCGACCCTCGCAAATGATGGGAAGGCCGGGGAATTCCTCGGTCGCCTGACGCAGGAGCGGCAGATCGGGGCCATCGGCCATGGTGCAGTCGATGGCGGCGACGCCGTGAGAAAGCGTGGTGGATACCAGGTCAAAGCCCATATCAGCAGCACGGCGAATATCCTCGATGGTGGCACAATCCGCCATCAGGAGCACACCCTCCTCGTGCAGAGGACGGAAGGTATCCTCGACCGTCTTGCCATCGGGGCGCGGACGATCGGTGGCGTCGATCGCCACGATATCGGCACCGGCAGCAACGCAGGCGCGAGCGTGACGCAGCGTCGGCGTGATGTAAACGCCCTCGTGCCCATCCTTCCACAG
>DBFOIV010000147.1:0-7698 GCA_048489175.1 Collinsella sp.
CATCTTCTCGGCAAGCGCCTCGATCGCCGGGGTGATCTCCTCGATGACGGCGCACTCCTGGCGCAGACGAGGGTCGGGCGACAGTACGATTCCGTTGGCTTCCATGGCCATCCTTTCGGGTTGTTACATCAAATCATAGGCGTCGACGTCAACGCTCACGCTCACGCCGCGCACAGAGCCCACCTCTTTGAGGCAGGCGTCGATATCATCAGAGACATGGTACCCCACGGGCGACTTCACAAGCAGATGGAAGCGGTAACGGTCCTTGGCTCTCTCGATTACACACGAAGCCGGGCCCAGCACCTGCGGCACGGCGCTCCCCGCACGCAAAAAGTCGGGCGCGGCGGCATGCCAGCGGCGCTTGAGGAGCTTTGCGATGCGCCCAATGTAGTCCTGAGCGTCATCCGCGTTCGCCGACCACACCAAGATGTTGACCAGACGCACAAAGGGCGGATACAGCGCGTCGCGACGCTGGTTCAGGTCGTAGTCGGTAAAAATCGACCGGTCATGCTCGGCAACGGCGCGAATGACCGGATCCTCGGGCAGGTAGGTCTGGATGATCACCTCACCGGGACGATCACCGCGACCGGCACGGCCCGCCACCTGTTCCAGCAGATCGTAGGCGCGCTCCCCTGCGCGGAAGTCCGGCAGCTTGAGAGCGAAGTCGGCATTGATCACGCCCACGAGCGTGACCTCGGGAAAGTCGAGACCTTTTGCGATCATTTGGGTGCCCAGCAGCACTGCGCAATCGGCCGCATCGAACTGCTCGAGCAGCTTTTTGTGTGCATCCTTGCCGCGCGTGGAATCGGCATCCATGCGAATAATGGCGACATCTTCGGGAAGCATCTGGTGCAGTGCATCCTCAATCTGCTGAGTGCCCAGACCCATTTTTGCCAGGTAGCGACTCCCACATTTGGGGCAACGGCTCGTGGGCGCGGGATACGGCTGCACACGCCAAGACGAACCGCAGGTGTGACATTGTAGCGTGTGCGTGCGCTCGTGATACGTAAGCGCGGTGGAGCAGTGGTTACAGGTGGGGACGCAGCCGCATTCGCGGCACATCAGGAACGGCGCAAAGCCGCGGCGGTTATGCAGCAGCACAGCCTTCTCGCGGCGCTCGACCACACGCTCTAGGCCCTCCATCAGCGGTTTTGAGAACATGGACCGGCTGCCGTGCGAGAACTCACGGCGCAGGTCGGCGATCCGAACCGTCGGCAGGACTGCGTGTCCCGGGCGCTCGGGCATCTCGACGCGCGTCCAGGTGGCACCGTTATACGTGCCACGGCGGCAGCGATCGAGGGTCTCAGCAGAAGGCGTGGCGGAGCCCAACACGAGCGGGCAGCGGTAGCGCCGCGCCATCTCGGCCGCCACCTCGCGCGCGTGGTAGCGCGGACTGGAGCCCTGCTTGTAGCTGGTCTCGTGCTCCTCGTCGATGATGATGAGGCCCAGGTCGCTGAGCGGGCAAAAGAGAGCCGAACGGGCACCCACGACCACACGCGCGGCACCGCTGGCAACCATATCCCACTGGTCCAGGCGCTCGCCGGCCGAAAGGCGCGAATGGAACACGGCAACCGTCTCACCAAAGCGCGAGCGAAAGCGGCCGACGGTTTGGGCCGTCAGCGAGATCTCGGGCACAAGCACGCACGCCGAGCGACCGGCTGCGAGCACGCGCTCGATGGCGGAGAGGTACACCTCGGTTTTGCCGGAGCCGGTGACGCCGTCGACAAGGACCACGTCTCCGTGGGCGTCAAGACGGGCGCGCTCAATCTGCGTGAGCGCCTGCTGCTGGCCGTTGGTAAGTGCGACCGGCGCCTTGCCGCTTGCCGAGGACAGCGTGGTCTGCTCGCTGCATCCACGCCAGGCGCGGCGCTCCTCCACAACCACGACGCCGCGTTTTTCGAGCGACTTGATGGTCGCCGACATGCTGTTATAGAGCAGGTTGAGGTCGCGCGTCGTGACCGGCCCGCACTGGAGCGTCTCGATGAGCTGACGCTGGCGGACCGCCGTTTTGGGAGGCGTATAGTCGAAACCCTCGGGCGTGAGCATGACCCAGCGGTTTTGGATAGGCTTGACGGCGGGGCGCTCAACCGTCCACACACCGTCGTCGCCCTTGACCACGCGCGGGCTTCCGCCCGGCGGCAGGAACAAGCGCAGGCACTCGGAAAGCGTCGCGACATACTCGCGGCTCATCCAGCACGCGATACGGGCAGCCTCGGCGCCAAAGAGTGGTTTACTGAGGATGGCCTCGATGGGCTTGATGCGCGAAGGGTCGAGGGCGTTGTTGCCCTGTAGGTCGCCCAGCTCGGGCGCAATGTCGACGATGTAGCCCGCGGCCGCACGGTTGCCAAAATGAACTAGGACGGTGGAGCCGATCTGGGCCTCGCAGGCGAGGGGTTGCGGGATGCCGTAAGCAAACGGCTCGGACAGTGCGCGCGTCGGGATATCGAGGACTACGCTCGCATAGGCGGCAATGGGTTCGGGTGCGGGCTCGGGCTGCGCCGGGGCGGCGGCAGGAGCCGCGGACTTCGGAGCTTTCTCCGGTTCTGGCGAACCAAACAGCGAAAGTTGCTCGGCCATGGCCCCAGCACCTCCTATCCCATACGTCTACAGAAACAAGAGCCCCGCTCGGGTGAACGGGGCTCGGATACATACGTTTGCGCAGCGATTACAGCGCCATCGTGCGGGCGCGGTCGATACGCGCCAGGCAGTCGTCGCGGCCGACGAGCGCCATGGTCTCGCCCAGCGGAGGGCTCACCATGTTGCCGCAGACGGCGACGCGCACGGCCTGGAACACCACACGCTTCTTGAGGTCCATCTGCTCGGGCAGCGGCTCAAGAGCAGCGTCGATGTTGGCAGCCGTCCACTCGTTCACACCCTCGAGCGCGGCCTTGGCGGCATCAAGAATGGCACCCATGCCCTCCTTGGCCAGGGCCTTGTTGACGGATTTCTCGTCATACTCGAGCGTCTCGGCCGTAGCGAAGATGGGAGCGGCGACGGTCACGGCGTCGGCCGGCATCTTGGTGCGCGGCTTGACAATGGCGGCAAGCGCGTCGATCCAATCCTCGCCGTACTCGACATTACCCTCGATGAGACCCGCCTCGTGCAGCTCGGGGACCATGATCTCGTCGGCAAACTGAGCATCGGACATGCCGTTGATGTACTCGGCATTGACCCAGTCGAGCTTCTTGGGGTCGAAGGTCGCCGGGTTCTTGGAGATGCGGTCGAGCGAGAACTTGCTGGCCAGGACATCGCGCGGGATGATCGTGGTCTCGCCGTCGAGCGACCAGCCGAGCAGCGCCAGGTAGTTGACGAAGGCGTCGGGCAGGTAACCGGCGTCGCGGTACTCCTCCACCGAGGTGGCGCCGTGGCGCTTGGAGAGCTTCTTGCCGTCGGCACCCAAGATCATGGAGATGTGGGCGAACGTAGGCACGGGCGCGCCGAGGGCCTCGTAGACCATGACCTGACGCGGGGTGTTGGACAGGTGGTCGTCGCCGCGGATGACATGGGTAATCTTCATCATGGCGTCGTCGACGACGGTCGCGAAGTTGTACGTGGGCGTGCCATCGGAGCGGAAGATGACAAAGTCGTCGAGCTCCTTGGCGTCGAAGGTCACCTCGCCGTGGACGGCGTCGTGGATGACGACGTCGCCGCGGTCCTCGGGCACCTTGATACGCAGGACGTAGGACTCGCCGGCCTCGATGCGGCGGCGGGCCTCCTCGGGATCAAGATCGCGGCAACGGCGCTGATAGCCCTGGAAGGGGTCCTTGCGCTCCTGCGCAGCCTTGCGGTCGGCGTCGAGCTGCTCCTTGGTGCAGAAGCAGGGATAGGCCTTGCCCTCGTCCCAAAGCTTCTGGGCGGCCTGCTTGTACAGGTCCAGGCGCTCGGTCTGGGCGTAGGGGCCAAAGTCGCCGCCCACCTCGGGACCCTCGTCCCAGTCCAGGCCCAGCCAACGCATGGCGCGCAGGATGATCTGCGTGTTCTCGTCGGTGGAGCGGGTGGGGTCGGTGTCGTCGATGCGCAGGATGAACGTGCCGCCGTTTGCGCGGGCGAAAGCCCAGTTATAGATAGCGGTGCGGGCGCCGCCAATGTGCAGCTTGCCCGTCGGTGAGGGTGCAAAGCGGACGCGAACGTCTGATGCCATGGAAATCTCCTCGATTGCAGGATGGATGTCTAACCGCACCAGTATAAAGCATCAAAGCAACCTCCGCACAAAGGGCACCGACCTACTCATTGGGGACAGACTTAAATGACCATTCTTTGGACAACCTGTCGGCACTTAGGCAAGGCTGGTCATTTATGTCTGTCCCCAATGAGTAGGTGCGGAAAGGGTGTGAATGTTTGATTTACGCGCTATGATGTGCCCTTGCATAGAGAGCCCGGCGGAATGGTAACGGTCGCCGGGACACGTTTTTGAAAGGACAATCATGTCAGAAGAACTTCGTTCCATCCCGCCCCAACACGGGTCCTTTGTTTTTACGTCGGAGTCGGTGACCGAAGGTCATCCCGATAAGATCGCTGACCAGATCAGCGACGCCGTCCTCGACGCAATCCTCGCCAAAGAAATAGAGCTCCAGGAGCAGGGCTACATCGCCCCCAACGGCGTGCCTGCCAACGTGGAGAACGTCCGCTGCGCCTGCGAGACCCTCGTGACCACCGGCACCGTCATCGTCGCCGGCGAGATTCGCACCCAGGCCTACGTAGACGTTCAGGAAATCGCCCGTGGCGTTATCCGCCGCATTGGCTACAACCGTGCCAAGTTCGGTTTTGACTGCGACACCTGCGGCGTCATGAGCCTCATCCACGAGCAGTCGCCCGATATCGCCCAAGGCGTTGACGAGTCCTTCGAGACCCAGACCGGCGCTACCACCGACCCGATCGACCTGATCGGTGCCGGCGACCAGGGCATGATGTTCGGATATGCCTCCAACGAGACCAAGACCCTCATGCCCATGCCGCACTACCTGGCAAGCCGCCTGGCCGAGCGCCTGGCCGCCGTGCGCCACGACGGTACCCTGCCCTATCTGCGTCCCGACGGCAAGACCCAGGTCACCGTGCGCTACGAGGAAGGCAAGCCCGTCGAGGTCACGACCATCGTCATCTCCACGCAGCACGCTGCCGAGATCGAGGACATGGGCAAGATCAAGGCCGACCTCATCGAGCACGTCATCACCCCGGTCATGGCCGCTGAGAACATGCCGTGGGATAACGCGGACATCTACGTGAACCCCACCGGTCGCTTTGTCGTGGGCGGCCCCATGGGCGACACGGGCCTCACCGGCCGCAAGATCATCGTCGACACCTACGGCGGCTACGGTCGTCACGGCGGCGGTGCCTTTAGCGGAAAGGACTGCACCAAGGTTGACCGCTCCGCCGCGTATGCCGCGCGCTGGGTCGCCAAGAACGTGGTCGCCGCCGGTCTGGCCGACCGCTGCGAAGTCGAGCTTGCCTACGCCATCGGCGTTTCCAAGCCCCTCTCAATCATGGTCGACACCTTCGGTACCGCGCATGTTGCCGAGGACAAGATCGTCGAGGCCGTAGAGAAGACCTTCGACCTGCGCCCAGGTGCCATCATCCGCGACCTAGACCTGCGTCGCCCCATCTACGAAAAGACGGCAGCCTACGGTCACTTCGGCCGCGAAGACCCCGACTTCACCTGGGAGAAAACCGACCGAGTCGAAGAACTCAAAGCAGCCTGCGGCCTGTAAGCTAACTCGAAAAGCTACAGCCAAATAACAACGCACCAAAAGAAGTACCGGCCCCAACCGGTACTTCTTTTTTATTTAAAGGTGGTGAAGATGAGCCTACCTGGGACATGGAATAAATCACAGGCCTATAAATTTTGCAGCAGAGCGACTCCAACCATGTATCCTAAGTTCCGAGGGCTTTAGTATTTGGTCGATCGCGAGTTCCGCACGAGCCGGAGGCCACTTAATGTGGCCTCCGTGCGAGCAGGACTGTCCGAGCAGGCGACCAAATACTAAAGCCCTCGGAACGGCGGGACAGAGTATGCCCCGCCCCTCGGGACGACGGGATAGATAAGGAGCATCCATGGCAGGCAAGCCGCAAACACTAGCTACGACCTCGGCATTCGAGATCTTGGGCCCCGTCATGGTCGGCCCCAGCTCATCGCACACCGCCGGCGCCCTCCGCTGCGCCCAAGTTGCCGCCAGCCTGTTGGAAGGCCGCATCACCAAAGTCACCTTTGGCCTGTGGAACTCCTTCGCCCACACCTACCGCGGCCACGGCACCGACCGTGCGCTCGTCGCGGGCATACTGGGCCTCGACACCGATGACGAGAACATCAAGCAGGCCTTCGACCTCGCACGCGAGCAGGGCCTCGAATATCACTTTGACATCAAGGGCGACGACGCGTCCATCCACCCCAACACCGTCGACATCGACATGGTCGACGACACAGGCGCCACGGCACAGGTTCGCGGCGAGAGCCTGGGCGGCGGCAAGATGCGCATCAGCCGCATTAACGGCGTCGGCGTCGACATCTCGGGCATGTATTCCACGCTCTTCGTCGCGCACAAGGACGTCCCCGGTGTACTCGCCGCGCTCACCAACCTGCTCGCCTACGCACACGTGAACATCGCCTTCTGCCGCACCTACCGCACCGAAGTGGGCGGCCAGGCCTACTCCGTCTTTGAGACCGACGGCGCGCCCGACGACACCGTCGTCCCCATGCTACGAAAGCTCGACAATGTCGATTACGCAACGTTTATCGAGCTCCCCGGTTCTGCCTCGTCGCTCTCCCCCGGCGTCTCGGCCAAGGAGATCTTCGACGACGGTGAGCAGCTGCTCGATGCGTGCGAGGAACTGGGGCTCAGCATCGGCGCCGTCATGGCCGTTCGCGAGGCGCGTCTGACCGGCGAGGCCCACGCCGTCGCCGCCATGCGCCGCGTGCTCGACGTCATGCGCGAGGAGACCACGACCCCCATCGTCAATCCGCAGCGATCGCTCGGCGGGCTTATCGGCGGCGAGGCTAAACTCGTCGATGCCACCGGCCGTAACGATTTGAGCACGAGCCTGATGGGCACCGTTCAAACCGACGCCGTGGCCCGCGCGATGGCCGTGCTCGAGCGCTCCGCCACGATGGGAGTGATCGTCGCCGCCCCCACGGCAGGCTCCGCGGGTGTCGTGCCCGGCTGCGTGCTGGCGCTCGCCGATCACCTTCAGCTCGACGACGAGCAGGTCATGGACGCGCTCTACTGCGCAGCCGCCATCGGCCTCAACCTCACCACGAGCGCCTGCGTCGCCGGCGCCGAGGGCGGATGCCAGGCCGAGGTGGGAAGCGCCGCTGCCATGGCAGCCGCCGCGCTGGTGCAGATGCTCGGCGGCACGCCCGAGCAGGCGCTCGACGCCAGTTCCATCACGCTGAGTAACCTGCTGGGCCTCGTTTGTGACCCCGTCGGTGGCCTCGTGGAAGTGCCCTGCCAAAACCGCAACGCCATCGGCGTGGCAGCGGCCTTTAGTTCGGCACAACTCGCCCTCGCAGGAATTAAGAGCCTGGTTCCGTTTGACCAGATGGCACATGTCATGCTCTCAGTGGGCCACGCGTTGCCGGCCACGCTGCGCGAGACGGCAAAGGGCGGCATCGCGCAGGCTCCGGCCGCACTTTCAGCCTGTGCAAAATGCGGTGTGTGCGGATAACGGCTAAGAACAACTCAAAGGTGGGACAAATGTCCCACCTCT
>DBFOIV010000148.1:0-9390 GCA_048489175.1 Collinsella sp.
AGAGCCGTCTGGCGCGTGTCCGGCTCGTGTTGGGTTGATTTCCGATCTCAGCCGAACACATTGAGCGGACAGGCCGTTCCCGCAGTCAGCCGAACGCCTCCGACGGCTGATTCCGAACTGGAAGCGGAGGGCATCCCCGCCCTTCGGTAGGGGATACCGCTCCGCGGCGCATGCCGCGGGCGGCGCCCCTATCGGACCACCGTGACCTCAGTTGGGATGGGCCCAGCACTGCCGCGTACTCGGTGAGCTAGAGCCAACTGTTCGTCTTCACGTCGCGTATGGCGATATTTCGGTCGTCCGGCTCGGTGATGCCGTAGCCGAACGCCTGGAGCGTCTCGATGGACTCCTGGATCCTCTGTTGGAACATGGGACCCGGATCGACCCTCGGCCCGAGGTGCCCGCGCCAAAGGCACGGCGTGGCGCGCAGCATGTTATGGATTTTGGAGATGGGCTCGATGTCGGCGTAGACGTTGAGCGTCGCCATGGCGTCCTTGTGGCCGAGGATCGATTGGAGCGCCTTGATATCGCCGCCTTGGCGGATCCACTGCGTTGCGAACGTGTGGCGAAGGCCGTGGAACGTGATCAGCTCGTCGTTGGTGCCCATGAGGCCGTTGGTCTCCGAGAACGTCTTGAACGCCCTGCGGATATAGCTTGTCGTCGCGAAGGTCGCGCCCGGCTCCGACAGGATGTAGCAGTCCCCGATCTCGACCGCCCCGGTAAGGCCGCGCAAGCGCAGCTTTCCGCAGTCGATCTCGTGGGTCTCCTTCAGGAAGGGGAGTAGGCCGACCGGGTCGATGGGGATACCCCTGGCGTCATGGGTCTTGGTGTCCTTGATGAACGAACCCATTCCCTTCGCGTACGCCACCGAGTGTCTGATCGAGATCAGGCCCGTCTCGAAATCCACATCGCACCACCGAAGGCCGCAGACCTCGCCGATTCGCATCCCCGTGTGCAGGGCGAGTACGACCGCCCTCTAATCCTCGGCGGACCAATCGAGTCCGAACTCCTTTCGGGCATCCTCTTCGCTCATGACTTCGAGAAGGTCTCCGGGTTGGCAACGAAGGGCGAGGCATAGCTGCTCGAGTGTGTTGAAGCGAATGCCGCGAATATGCCCTTTTTTAATACGGGACAGGTTCACGGGCGTGGTTCCAATCCTTTCGGCAAGTTCGTTCGAGGAAATCTTTCGCTCGGCCATGATCTTGTCGAGGCGAACAATTACGGGCATGGCGTTTCCTTACGCAATCTCGTCGGAGTCGAGGTACAGCTCTCGGGCGTACAAGAAGAGCTGGGAAAGCATGAACAGGACGATGCCGAGAACCAGAGAGGTCCAATCGAATGATGAAGCGATCTCTTGGGCGCCGACGGCCCCCTCGCCGCCAAACATCGAAACGGAGGTTTTGAGTGAGCCGGCGTAGAGGCTGGTGGCAGCTTGAACAACGAAGAGAATGCCGAGCACCTTCAAGCATGTCGCAGACCCTTTCTTGAAGGGGTCTCCGCTCTTGATCGTCCACACGAGAACGGCGCTGAGGATGGTCGTAGCGATACCGATGACGGCAGGGACCAATGTCGAGATCGCAAGGGCTGGATACGCGGGGGAGTCTGCAATTACAGGGTTGTCGAGCACTTCGATTGCTGGCTTTAAGGAGAACGCCACTTGTGCGATGGCGGTGGCGCAAAGGGTCGCAGAGGCTATCGCACATGCGATGCGGAAGGAATGAAGCCGGGGAGTGCGATTGTCGGAACTCATAATAACCTCCGAAGAATTTAAAAAACTCAGGTTACTTTTTAACAGTTTATGTTAAATTGACTTTGCCGGCAAGTAATAAGGGCCGAGCATTTTGTTCGGCCCCTCTGTTCCGACTGGATGAGGTTAAGGTTGGCGATGAATATGCTCAAAATCTCGAAGGCGATCTTTAGGTCGCTTCTCTCCTCCAAGTCGCTCTGTGTTGTCGTTGTTGCGTTGATGGTTCTTTGTGCTCTGCCCGTCTTCAGGAGCGCGGCTGGCATCGACGGACGGGTCGAATACCTCGAGTCGGGAATAACCCGTGTTGAGCAGGAATTGTCAGCATCCTATGCGGATGCGCTTGTGAATGCGGGGGAGGACGGTGTCTATACCTCTTCATCAAGCATGCCCGCGCTTCTGTACCCTCTTGCCGCGGGACGTCTTATCTTGGCACCGCTCTCTCCCCTACTTCCGTTTCTGCAGATATCGAATGGAGAGTACACCTATTATGACGGATCGAAGGAGTACTTGCTATGGGTCGCAACGGCCGTTGCCGTCTCGTTCCTTGCCGCGCGTCTTAACAAACGTGAAAAGCTCATCATCCAGGCGCCGATGGGCGAGCTGGGTAGACTTGTTGCATCGAGCGTATGGGCGAGTGTTTTTGCAATGCTTGCCGTCCTCGCCATCAATCTTCCAGGGATAATCGCCGCGCTTGTGAAGAATGGCCCGGGCTCGCCGTTCTATCCGATAGGCTACATTCAATATGCGACTCCGGTTATCAAACCGGCTTGGCTGGTGTTCGCGCAGACGGCCATCATGCAATTCTTGGTGGCAGCGTTCATCTCGCTTGTCGTTCACCTTGCCGTGAAGATTGCCAATAACCCTACGCTTGGAATCGTGTTCGTATGTGCCCTGATGGGGGTGACGATGGTTCCCGGGTATTACGGAAGATCCATCGCTTTACGTGAGTTCGCCCTGTTGAATCCCCTTACGTATGCGAACACTGAGTTGACCGTCGGCGCCTATAGCCCGTACCCGACAACGCAGATAGTGAATCTGCCTGGACTTTGCTTCGAGCGTGGCGCGATTGCCCTCGTATGCGCAATCGGGATCGAGGTGCTGGCAATTAGCCTGCTTTGCGTTGCTGGAAAGAGCGGCTGCGCGTGCCCGATATCCCCGATTTGTCTTGAGAGAGGTTCCTTCACTGCATCGAGAACGGCAACTCGTTCGAGCGCTTGTGCCTCCGCCGTTGCATACGTAAGAACGATGGGGAAACTGCTCCTGCGTTCTCCTACCCTCGCCGTATGCGCGATTGCAATGTCGACGACGATGCTGGCCCCGGCTCTGGTCGAGATGTTTCCTGACGCTGATAACGTTTCCGCTGTTCGGTATAGGGATGGGGAGCTCCGTTCAATAGATCGGTATCTAGAGCAGAACGCTGCGAATATGGACGTCGAGGGCAAAGCGGCCCTGGAAGACATGCGGGATGCTCTTTCGGGTTTCGTGTACGCGCCTATGCCTGCGGAGGGGTTTCGAAGCCTTGCGACGTACGAGCGCGCTCGAGGTGAGCTGGGCGCGGCAGATGCGACTCTCCTGCAATCGATCGGAATCGAGCCGGAGACTCCTTCTCGTGCGGAGGCGCGCGCCCTTCTGCTTGAGTCGATCGCGAGCTTGCCGGACCCCAAGGTTTACGAGTTAAGTACGAAGATGCCCCCATTAATCCTCCTTTCGTATCTCCAGGCAGCGCTTCCCTCCTTATTTTTGCTGTTGCCCGTGGTTGTCACATCGCTCGCGTGCACCCACCTGCAGTGTCGTTCCCTTCTGGTTCTCCAGATCCCCGCAACAGCGCATGTGCGTTTTCTGACGGCTGTTGCGCTGACTCTCCTGCTTGGCTTGGTGCTGCTTTTGGTGTCGATGGTTCCCGCTGTCGTTGTGTCCGTGATTAAGAACGGTGCGGGTGGATCGGAGTATCCCGTCGCTCTCATTCGGGCGGGAGCTTCGACAACGTCCATGGTGGGGAAGGCGGTGTTGTGCAGTATTCCGTTGCTGGTCATGGCATACGGCGTGATTTCCGTCGTCGCTGCGTTGACAGCAGCGATTAGCCGCAACCCCGTTGTCACCGGAATGGTTTGCGCGGTTCTCTTGGTGTTGGGTTCGTTGAGCGCTCATGTTGAAAGCGTGGGCATGGGCGTCGCGCTGCTGGCTCCATTCGCCTCGTTTGATCCCGCTTCCCAGGTGGGGACGATTGGGTTCCTTGGGCGAGGGACGAACGCGATGCCTTTTGGAGAGGTCGTCGGCGCATCGGGCACTCTGCTGGTGGTCTTGGGCGCCGTATCTCCGTTGATGGTGCGCCTGAGTGTTCCAAAGATCGAAAGGGGATGATCTCGATGATTGACCTTCAAACGCTGACGATCTCTTATGGAAAGAAGGTGCTCGTAGATTCGGTGAACGCTGAGTTTGCCCCGGGTACGGTCTACGGTCTCGTCGCTCCGAACGGGCATGGAAAGACGACGTTGCTGCGTGCGATGGCAGGTTTGCCGGGTCCTCGCGTGGACGGGAGCATCGTTCTGGATGAGGTGCAGGGTACGGGTGCGAGAGAGGTCCGTTCTATGATCTTCTATGCACCTGGTGAGGGGACGCTGCTGTATCCCGGATTGCGTGCGGAAGATCACCTCAAGATGGTTTGCGATATGTGGCCGCATGCTCGCGATATCGAAGAGATAGTGGAACAAACGCAGATAGGCGAGTTCGCGAAGATGAGGATCCGCACTCTGAGCCAGGGCATGAAGCAGCAGCTTACCCTGGCGATTGCGTATGCGACGGGCGCGCGGTACCTTCTATTAGATGAGCCCATGAACGCGCTCGACCCCAGCAGGGTGGACTTGCATTCCGAGATTCTCAGGAAGCTGGCCGATTCTGGTACGTGCATCATCATGTCATCCCACATCTTGGATTCGGTCGATAGGCTGTGCGATGAGATTCTGTTTTTGAAGGATGGGAGGCTCATTAGAAGCATTCCGCAAGATGATGCTGCGCCGAAGTCTCCTGGATCCCATTTCGCAAAGCCTGCCGGACGCGCCGAGGGTGCGCTAAGCACGTATCGGCGACTCTACGAAAAGGGCGGGTAGAAATGCAAGTTAATAATCTATGTGGTCGATATGCCGTTGAGCCCGCATATCGATACCGCTCAGCCATTCGCCTCGCCCCCGTCGCACGCATCTTCATCCGGTCTGTTACTTTTAATCTAACAATTCTTTGAGGAACGTAGGTGCTTCCAAATGTACTGTCGACTTCTTCTCAAACTAATCCTAAGAGACAGGGCCGTATGGATTTGTACGCTCGTTCTCGCCGCAGCCTTCTCCATCCCCATTGCGTTCAATTCACCCATCTACGGGCCCTTCTTTATGAAGCAGGGCATGCAGAGCTTTGTCGACGCATTCAATACGCGCGCACCCCAGGCCAGCGGCACAGACCTATCGCCAGAGCAGCAAGCTGACGCGGAGCTTGCAAGATACGCGAACGCCGCCCTCGCCGCTCAAACCGACGCCGCCTTTCTCGATTCTGCCGAGAGCTACTACGCGCTCATGGACGAAGGCTTCCAATCCGGGTCCATCGTGGGAGACCGAGAGACCAATGACGCAGACCTCGCGTATTGCCGTGCCCTGAGCAGCTCCGGCATCACGGATATCCCGGCCTCCGCAAGCGACCTGCCATTCCTTTCCTTCCTGCCTTACGCCATTGCCACGGCGCCGTCTTTCCTTCCCTTCATCCCCTTCCTTCTCTCGTCGATACTCGTGCTCGGCGCCACAAGGCCCGGGACCCTGGCGGCAAAGGCGCCCGTGCCCAAATTCCGGCGCCTTATTCAGATCGTGTTTTCGATAATCGTCGCGGGGACCGCGATGCTCATCGCCGGCCTCGCACCCGGGGGCATTTACGCCTTGGCCCTAAACGGCTTCGGGCAAATTGGGTACCCGATCGCCTTCTTCCATGACGGCGCGCTTGCCACCACGACCGCGGGAAACGTCTTCACAGCCCTGCTTCTCGCGCTGCTTGCGGGCGGAACCTTGATATCCGTTTGCTCCGCCGTCCTATCGGCCGCAACGAGGCGCGTCCTCGCGGGCCCCCTTGCCTCAGCGCTGCTTGTCGCGGCCCCGGCATTCCCGTTACTGTCCGATTCGGCACTGGGGCATAATGCCGTGCTCGGGCTCCTGCCACTGGCCGTATTCTCGCCTATCGAGGCAACGGGCTACGTGGGATGCTTCCCGACGGAATTCATCGGCTCCGGTTCAAACAGTGCATCGATGCTTGCCGTGGCCCTGGCATACGTCGCGGTCCTTTTTGCGGTCGGCGCCGTTGCGACACGTTCGCCCAAACAGCCTGGACCCGCGAAAAAGCACCATGGGCTCGAGCTTCTGGACGCGAGCGTGGGATACGGGAGCACGACGATACTTTCAATCGGGTCGCTTTTCCTGAGCCCGGGAACGGCGGTGGGCCTCGTTGCTCCCAACGGCTCGGGGAAAACCACCCTTCTTGAAGCGCTGTCGGGCCAATTTCCCACCCGCATCCGCTCGGGAAGCCTGGCGGCAGACGGAATCTGCCAGCGTCGATCAGCCGAATTCGCAGAACTCGTCTACCTGAGCTCTTCAGGCGGTACGGATCTTTACCCCACGCTATCGGCCCTCGAGCACCTTGCTTTCGTTAGGGAGGCGTGGAAATCGGCTGCCGACATCGACTCGCTCTGCAGCTCCCTCGGAATCTCCCCATATCTCGACAAGCCGACCCGTAAACTCTCGACAGGAATGAAGCAGCAGGTAAAGCTTGCCATGGCGATGGCGACCGATTGCCCGTACCTCGTCCTCGATGAACCGCTGAGCGGCCTCGATCCGGGAAAGCGGAAAACCTCCTGCGACGCGATGCGCAGCGAAGTGGCGCGGGGACGCAGCGTGCTCATTTCAAGCCATCTACTCGACGACCTGGCAGACCTTACCAACTCGTTCTACTTCATCGAAGCCGGCACGCTCGTGGAAAAGATCAAGTCGTCCTCGCAGACGCTCAAGCAGGAATACCTCGATACATACGAGGGAGGATAATGACATGAAACTATTTGAACAGCTGAAGTCCAATGCGTCGCGCATGGCTGTCTACGCCATCCTCGTGGCAACGGCTTTATGCGGAATCGCGGCACCCGTCTATGCGCTCAACGGAGAGAAAGGCGATGTCGAACCCGCGTACATGGCTTCGACGGTTAAGGACCGGTACAAAGCCTTCTCTGGAGACGCGTTTTACGTAGCAGAGTACGACACGACCTACCGTCAGCTTCGCTACAACAAGGGCTACGACTATCTAGGCGCAGAGGCAATCAGCTATACGTCGGGTTGGTACCGCTCCAACTATGGACACATAACCCAGTTCAAGTGTAACTACCGTGTGTACAACTAAAGCAACCGGCTGGGACGAGGGGCGACGCAAAAGCGTCGCCCCCGTTTTTAACCATGTCAACTGAACCTAGTTCAGTTTGGTTGATTTCCGATCTCAGCCGAACACATTGAGCGGAAAGGCCGTTCCCGCAGTCAGTCGAACGTCCCCGGGGCCCTTCTCAGGCCCCGGGGACGGCATTTTCCCAGTTGAAGGAACGGTGGAGATGCGTTTCGATGGGTCAGATTCGTGTCGTTCCGAAAAGACCGTGAACCTTTTGTGGGACACGCGGCGCCGTGGTACCATAGCCGAGTTTGTTGTCTTGGTCGGAAACCAAGACGCCTTATGCGCTGATCGGTAACCAGCGCCTGACCAATAAGGAGTCCTACCATGAAGCAGGGTATCCATCCCCAGTATGTCGAGTGCACGGTGACGTGCTCCTGCGGCAACACCTTCAAGACGCACGCTACCGTGTCCGAGATGAAGGTCGAGCTTTGCAACGAGTGCCACCCGTTCTACACCGGCCAGCAGAAGTTCGTCGACACCGGTGGACGCGTCCAGCGCTTCGCCGACAAGTTCGGTGGCGCCGCTGCCGCCCAGCTCAAGAAGGCTGAGGAGGCCAAGGCTGCCAAGGCCGCCAAGGCTGCTGAGGCCGAGGCCGCTCGCAAGGCCGCCGCTGAGGCTAAGGCTGCCGAGAAGGCTAAGCGTGCCGCTAAGTTCGCCGAGGAGGCTGCCAAGCAGGCCGCCGAGGCTCCCGCAGAGGCTCCCGTCGAGGAGGCCGCTGCCGAGGCCGAGACCACCGAGGCTGCTGAGTAAATAGCTCGCCGAGCAAACACTCGCATTCATGGCTAAAGGGCCGCGTATCCATTTGGGTACGCGGCCCTTTTCTTATATTGGTGCAAACGAGCCTGCCCCCATTGCACCAGATTGGTGCGAAGGGGACGGGTTAGCTTGCGCCAAATTGCAGAGTGGCAGCGTTTTCCCAGATAAAACCTGCCAAAATAAACCTGTCCCTTTTTGGCAGGTCGGTCGGGTCGTAGTTATTACGTGGCGGTCGAGGTCGACCGTATAGGCCGCGCCTTGTTTGGCTAAAGTACAATCATCTGTGTTTAACTCGCCCGCAGCTGCACGGCGTGGGCGATGGCCAAAAAGGAAAACCACATGGGATTCATGTCAAAGCTGCTGTCCTTTGGATCCGATAAGGACCTTAAGCGCTACTACAAGATCGTCGACCAGATCAACGGTCTTGAGCCCCAGTTTGAGAAGATGACCGAGGAGGAACTCCGCGCCCAGACCGATAAGTTCCGCGAGCGTTACGCCAACGGCGAGTCGCTCGACGACATGCTTCCCGAGGCCTTTGCCACCGTGCGCGAGGCTTCCAAGCGCATCACGGGCATGCGCCACTTTGACGTACAGCTCATCGGCGCCATGGCGCTTCATGAGGGTCATATTGCCGAGATGAAGACCGGCGAAGGTAAGACCCTCGTCTCCACGTTGGCTGGCTATCTCAACGCTATTGCCGGAAAAGGCGTGCACGTCGTTACTGTCAATGATTACCTTGCCAAGCGCGACTCCGAGTGGATGGGCCGCATCTATAAGTACCTGGGCATGACCGTCGGTCTGCTCCAGAACAACATGCCGCTCGAGCTCAAGCGCCCGGCCTACCAGGCCGACGTCACCTACGGTACCAACTCCGAGTTCGGCTTTGATTACCTGCGCGACAACATGGTTACCCGTCCCGAGCAGCGCGTGCAGCGCGGCCACAACTACGCCATCGTCGACGAGGTTGACTCCATCCTGATCGATGAGGCCAGGACGCCGCTCATTATCTCGGGCGCTGGCACTAAGTCCGCCAGTACCTACAAGGACTTCGCGCGTGCCGTGCGTGGCCTTGAGCGCGGCGAGGACGTGTCGCACGACATGCTCACCGCCACCGAGGATGTTGAACCCACGGGCGACTACGTCATGGACGAGGCCAAGCACACCATTGCCGCCACCGAGCGCGGTCTTAAGAAGATCGAGCGCCGCCTGGGTATCGATGACATCTATGCCGATCTCTCCGGCCAGCTGGTCAACCACCTGCAGCAAGCGCTGAAGGCCCAGTACATGTTCCACCGCGATAAGCAGTACGTGGTCACCAACGGCGAGGTCAAGATCGTCGACGAGTTCACCGGCCGCATCATGGAAGGCCGTCGTTATTCCGAGGGCCTGCACCAGGCCATCGAGGCCAAAGAGGGCGTGCTCGTACGCGA
>DBFOIV010000149.1:0-13230 GCA_048489175.1 Collinsella sp.
GGCCTGGACGACGACTTCCGCGTCATCGTGTCCCCCTGGATCCTGTCCGTGCTGACCACCGACCGCCTCGCGCGCAACTACGAGCTGGTCACCAAGCACAACCTCAAGTACCGCCGCTACTACCACCAGTTCGACTACTAAGAGCTGGTCACGGGTCCGATATCTTGGCTGGTTGATATCTCGACCCTGCACAAGGGCGTCCGCAATTGCGCGGGCGCCCTTTTTGCGTTGTGACAAGAGACTGCTGCTAACCGCTTGCCCTATGTTTCCAAATGAATACGGTGTGAGCCGAGGAGGACGATTCTCCCCGCAAACACTCTAGTATGCTAAAGTACCCAGAAGACCGGCGGAGCTATGCCGGTCTTTCGTTCTATATGAAACACAGCATGAGGAGGCTCACCAGATGACGGCCACACCGTGGGGATTCCGGGACATATTGCCCGAGGAGGCTCAGGCGCGCGAGGAGATCGCGCTGACGGTGAAGGGCTGCTTTAGGGAGCATCATTACCTGCCGGTCGAGACGCCGCTACTCGAGGACAAGGGTTCGCTCGAGGAAGGCGGCCGCATCGCGGATACGCCGTTTAAGCTCTTTGATGACGACGGTCGCCTGCTGGTGGTCCGTCCCGACAACACGCTGCCGATCGTTCGCCTGGTTTCGACTCGCATGCGCGCGGCCGACCTGCCCCTGCGCCTTCGCTACGAGGCGCCGGTGGTTCGCGAGTGCCAGCGCAATGCCGGCGGCTCGCGCCAGTTTACACAGCTGGGCTTTGAGCTTATCGGTGCGGGCGATACCGCGGGCGATGTCGAGATTGTCTCGCTCGTGGCCGAGGCGGTGCGCAAGCTGGCGCTGCCCGATGCACGCATTATCGCAGGTAGCGTGCGTCCGTTTAAGGAACTGCTCGCGGCGTGCGAGGATCGCGAGCTGGCCGCCGAGGCCCTGCGCTGCGTGCACGCCAACGACTTCGTGGGCCTCGATGCCCGCGTGGCGAAAAGCGCCGAGTCCGAGGCCGTTAAGGTCGCCATTAACGAGCTGCCGCGCCTGCACGGTGGTGCCGAGGTGCTCGACCGCGTCGACGCGCTGCTGGCGGCGGCGGGCATTGTCGCGCCGCTTACGCGCGAGCTGCGTGCCCTGGTCGAGGGCCTGGCTCCCGAGGATGCCCAGGTGCTGTCCTTCGACTTCTCCATCATGAACTCGTTTGATTACTACACGGGCCTGGTCTTTAAGGCCTATGCCGGCGGCCTGCCCGATCCGGTTGGCTCGGGCGGACGCTACGACTCCATCTTTACCGGTGCATTTGGCGGCGGCATCGAGGTGCCGGCGGCGGGCTTCGCCTTTTCGCTCGAGCGTCTGGAGGCCGCGCACACCTCGGCCGAGGACGCTGCTTCCGATGGTGACCATGCCGTGGGCCGTGGCGTCGAGGGTCCGCTGCGCATTGCCGTGCCCAAGGGCTCGCTCAAGGTCGACACGCTCGACGTGCTCGAGGCCGCAGGTCTGGACGTCTCTGAGCTGCGTGACCCCGGCCGTCACCTCATCGTGCGCGGCCGCGACATGCGTGCCGGCGAGGGTGCGGTTGGCGATATCGAGTTTGTCATCGTGCGTCCCAGCGACGCGCCCGCTTTTGTGGGCTGTGGCGGTGCCGACTGCGGCATCTGCGGTTGGGACTCGCTTATCGAGGCAGACCTCAACCTGCTGCAGCTGGTCGACCTGGGCTACGGCCTGTGCACGTTTATCGAGGCGGAGCCCGCGTGGCGCGCCGGCCAGGCCGAGCGCAACTATGCCCGCCGTGGGTCGCTTCGCGTGGCCACCAAGTATCCGCGCATCGCGAGCGCCTGGTATGCCGAGCGCGGCGTGAACGCCGACATCGTTTCGCTGCACGGTAACATCGAGTTGGGCCCCATTGTCGGTATGACCGACCGTATCGTGGACATCACCGCCACGGGCGCCACGCTGCGCGATAACGACCTGGTTATTACCGGTCGCATTATGGACTGCACGGCGCGATTCTTCGTCAACCCGGGTGCCGCGCGCCTGGACCCGCGCGTGCGCAACTTGGCCGATCGCCTGGCGGCGGCCGTGAAGGACAAGCATTTTGAGCCCGTTGCGGGCTCGGCACAATAGCGCGAGCACGCACGGGCGTCCCAACGTCTGGGCTGCGGGCCGATTGGCGCCGCCGCCCGGCCTCTCGTTTTTCGAACACAACCTCGACCGATAGGGGATACCGATATGAAGACCATCAAGCTTGCTCCCGGTGAGCGCCTCGTTACCAACCGGCTCAACCGCAAGGGTGTGCTGCCGCAAAACATCGTCGACGCCGCCCGCGATATCGTGGCCGACGTGCGCGCCAACGGCGATGCCGCGGTGCGCGATTACTGTCAGCGTTTTGACGGTGTTGAGCTGCAGAGCTTCCGTCTGCCGCAAGAGCAGATCGATGCCGCGCTCGAAGGCCTCGATCCCGCTTTTGCCGCGGCGCTCGAAAAGGCTGCACGCCAGATTCGTGAGTTCCACCAGCGCGAGGTCGAGCAGAGCTGGTTTACCACGCGTGCGGACGGCACGATGCTCGGCGTTAAGGTGACCCCGCTCGCGGCGGCCGGCATCTACGTGCCGGGCGGTCGCGCGCAGTATCCCTCCACGGTGCTCATGAATGCCATTCCCGCCAAGGTTGCCGGCGTCAAGCGCGTGGTCATGGTGACCCCGCCGCAGAAAGATGGCCTGATCAGCCCGTATACGCTCGCCGCGGCAAAGCTCGGCGGCGTGGACGAGATCTATATGGTGGGTGGCGCTCAGGCCGTGGCCGCGCTGGCGTACGGCACCGAGACTATTCCGCGCGTCGACAAGATCACCGGCCCGGGCAACGCCTTTGTCGCTGCGGCCAAGCAGATTGTCTCGGGCGACGTGGGTATCGACATGGTCGCTGGCCCCTCCGAAGTCTGCGTGCTGGCCGATGCCACGGCCAAGCCCATGGTGGTCGCGGCCGACCTGATGGCCCAGGCCGAGCACGATCCGCTGGCAGCCTGCTATCTGGTGACCTGCGACGAGCAGTTTGCGCGCGAGGTCGAGGCAGGCATCGATATCCTGGTGGCGCAGTCGCCGCGTGCCGAGATCACGCGTGCTTCGCTCGACAATGAGGGCACCATCGTGGTGGCCGCCGACATGGCTGCCGCCGTCGAGGCGGTGAATACCGTGGCGCCCGAGCACTTGGAGCTGCACTGCAAGGACGCGATGGGCCTGCTCGGCGGCATTCGCAACGCCGGCGCCATCTTTGTGGGCGCTTGGAGCTCCGAGCCGCTCGGCGATTATGTTGCCGGTCCCAACCACACGCTGCCAACCGGCGGCACGGCCATGTTCTCCAACCCGCTTTCGGTCGAAGAGTTCGTTAAGCGCTCGAGCGTCATTTGCTATACGCCCGAGGGCCTGCTCTCTGACGCTCCCGCCACACAGCGTCTAGCCGAGGCCGAGGGCCTGTGGGCGCACGCGCTTTCTGCTGCCCTGCGTCGTCGCGTGCTGGAGCAGGGCGAGGATGCCGTGAGTGCCGAGTCACTGGCTGCGGCCGACCTGACCAAGGTCGCTTGGCCGGGTGACGCCGTGGCGACGGTTGCCGAGGGCGTTGACCTGGCGGCTGCGGGCGCGGATGGCGTTGGCGCGACCGGCGAGGAGGCCTAATATGGCCGAGCTCACGCCCCGTATGAAGGAGCTCGTCCAGCCCTACTTGGCCGGCATTGAGCCCTACGATCCCAACTTTACGCCCACACGCATCAACCTTTCGGCCAACGAGAACACTTATCCCGTGCCGACCGGCGTGCGCGAGGCGGTCGACGCCGCCCTGGCCGCTACACCGCTCAACCGCTATCCCGATCCCATGTCCAACGATCTGCGCGACGAGCTGGCCGCTTGGCATGGTGTGGCGCGCGAGAATGTCTGCGTGGGTAACGGCGGTGACGAGCTGCTCTATAACTACCTGCTGGCGTTTGGCGGCGCTGGGCGAACCCTGCTCAACTGCCCGCCGTGCTTTAGCGAGTACGCGTTCTTTGCGTCGCTCTGCCAGACCGAGGTGCGCGACGTGTGGCGCGACCCTGCGACCTTTGAGCTCGACCAGGCAGCCGTGCTTGCGGCGGCGCCCGAGTGCAACCTGGCAATCGTGACCTCGCCCAATAACCCCACGGGTGATGTGACGCCGCTCGACTTTGTCGCGGCGCTGTGCGATGCGTGCCCCGGCATGGTAATGGTCGACGAGGCCTACGTTGAGTTTGCCGACGATTCGTTTGGCGCGGCCACCACGGCGCAGGGGCTTATCGCCGAGCATCCCAACCTGGTGATTTTACATACGCTGTCCAAGGCGTTTGGCGCTGCCGGTACGCGTCTGGGTTACGTGATCGCGGTGCCGGAAGTCATCGACGTGTTCGCGGCGATTCGCCAGATCTATTCGGTTAATGTGCTGAGCCAGGCCGCCGCGCTTGCCTGCGTGCGTGCCCGCGATGCGTACGCGCCCGTGGTGGCACAGGTCGCATCCGAGCGCGAGCGCGAGCTGTGCGCCCTGCGCGCGATGGCTACCGAGGGCCTGCCCGTGGAGGCATGGCCGAGCGCGGCGAACTTTGTGCTCGTGCGTACGCCGCATGCCACGCGCGTGCGCGAGCGCCTACGCGACGAGTATTCGATTTTGGTGCGCGACTTTAGCTATGCGCCGGGGCTTGCGGACTGTCTGCGCATTACCGTGGGCACGCCGCAGGAAAACGATGAGGTACTGGCTGCGTTTGCCGTGCTGGTGAAGGAGGAGATCTAGATGGGCCGTTATGCCGAGGTGACCCGCAAGACGGGGGAGACCGACATTGTCGTCAAACTCGACCTGGATGGAACCGGTATGTGCGATATCTCGACCGGCGTACCGTTTTTCGACCATATGCTCAACGCCTTTGGCCGCCATGGCCTGTTTGATTTGACGGTGCATGCGGTAGGCGACGTTGAGGTCGACGCGCACCATACCGTCGAGGACACGGGCATTGTGTTGGGCGAGGCGTTTTGCCGGGCGCTGGGCGACAAAGCGGGTATTACGCGCTTTGCCGATGCGGCGATCGCCATGGACGAGACGCTCGTGATGGCCGCCGTGGACATTTCGGGTCGTGGCCAGGCCTATTGCGAGCTGCCCGTGCCGACCGAGCGCGTGGGTAGCTTCGATACTGAGCTAGCCGTCGAGTTCTTCTATGCCTTCGCGCGTGACGCCAAGCTCACGCTGCACGTGCGCGAGCTGGCGGGCGGCAACTCGCACCACATTATCGAAGCCGCCTTTAAGGCCGTGGGCCGCACGATGCGCCGCGCCTGCGAGCTCGATCCCCGCGTGCAGGGCATCCCCAGCACCAAGGGCTCGCTGTAACCTGCCAAAAAGGGACAGGTTTATTTTGGCAGGTTTTATCTGCGGAAATGCTGTCTCATGTGGTGGGTGAACGTTTAACCGACCAAAATAAACCTGTCCCTTTTTGGCAGGTTTTGAATGGGAAAAGGGAGGGGTCGCGTGGGCGAACCGAAGATCGTGGTGGTCGACTACCACAAGGGCAACTTGTCGAGCGTCGTACGCGGGCTTGCGCGCGCCGGTGCCGCTGCCTGCACATCGGACGATCCGGAGCAGATCCGCAACGCCGACGGCCTGGTCATCCCGGGCGTGGGCGCGTTCTATGACGCAATCGCCTTTATGCGCCAGAGCGGCGAGGAGGTGGCCGTGCTCGATGCCGTTGCCGCCGGAACCCCGCTGCTCGGCATCTGCCTGGGCCTTCAGCTATTTTTTGAGCGCGGCAACGAGGGCGTGCCTGCGGACGAGGGCGCGGACGCGGACGACGATGCCTCCGAGCAGACCGGTGGTCCCTGGGTCGATGGCCTGGGCATCATGCGTGGCTCGTGCACGCACCTGGAGTCGAGCCGTCTGAAGGTCCCGCACGTGGGCTGGGATCAGGTGCACATGACGCCTGCCGGCGCGGCCGATCAGCTGCTCGCCGGTTTTGCCGAGGGCGCCAATATGTACTTCACCCACAGCTACGCGGTGGCCGGCGACGTCGATGCCGCCGATGTGTTGGCGCGCACGCACTATACACGGAGTTTCCCGTGCATCGTGCGCCACGGCAACGTGTGGGGCTGCCAGTTCCATCCCGAGAAATCCTCCGCGCTGGGTCAGCGCATCCTTAAGAACTTCGTCAACATCGTCGAGGAGGTTGGCCGATGATCCTGTTTCCCGCAATCGATCTGATCGGCGGCAAGGTTGTGCGCCTGGAGCGCGGCGACCGCAACCGCTGCAAGGTATATTCCGATGACCCCGTGGCCGTCGCCCGCTCGTTTGCCGAGCAGGGCGCAAGCTGGGTGCATGTCGTCGACCTGTCCGCTGCCTTTGGCGAGGACGAGGACACATGCGCTGCCAACTCGGCGGCGATTAAGGCCATCTGCGGCGTCGACGGTCTGTCCGTGGACGTGGGCGGCGGCGTTCGCTCACTCGCACGCATCGATGAGCTGGCAGGCTATGGTGCTCGCCGTATTGCGCTGGGCACCGTGCTCGTGACCGAGCCGGGTTTTGCTGAGGTGGCAGCCCAAGGCTTTGGCGAGCTGCTGGTCGCCGACATTGCCGCACGCGACGGCCAGGTTAAGGTGAACGGCTGGCGCGACGGCGCGGGCGTGGCGCTCGACGATGCCGTGGCGCAGCTTACCGAGCTGGGTTTTAAGCATCTGGTGTATACCGACATCGCGCGTGATGGCATGCAGACGGGCATCGACGTGGCGGCATATCGCCATGTGGCGCAGGTCGCGGGCTTTCCCGTCGTGGCGTCGGGCGGTATCTCGACGCTCGGCGATATCCGCGCGCTTGCCGCGGTGGGCGAGAACGCCATCGAGGGTGCTATCACCGGCCGTGCGCTCTACGAGGGCAACTTTACGCTGGCCCAGGCGCTGGTCGCCGCCCGAGGGGAGGAGTAGCCCATGCTTACCAAACGCGTGATTCCCTGTCTGGATGTTAAGGACGGCCGCGTGGTCAAGGGCGTCAACTTTGTGAGCCTGCGCGATGCGGGCGACCCGGTGGAGCTGGCCCGTGCCTACGACCGCGAGGGCGCGGACGAGGTCGTGTTTTTGGACATTACCGCGACGAGCGATAACCGCGCGACGACCATCGAGATGGCGGCGCATGCGGCCGAGGAGCTGGCCATTCCCTATACCGTGGGCGGCGGCTTTCGCGACCTGCCGGGCATGCGCACCATGGTTGCAGCCGGTGCCGACAAGGTGTCGCTCAACTCTGCCGCCGTGCGTGACCCGTCGCTGATCAGCCAGGCTGCCGTGGCGTTTGGCAGCCAGGCCGTGGTCGTGGCGATCGATGCCAAGCGCGTGGGGCTGCCCGGGGAGCCGGGCGCCGATAAGTGGGAGGTCTTTACGGCGGGCGGCCGCAACGCTACGGGTATCGACGCGGTGGCGTGGGCCGAGGAGGCGGCTCGTCGCGGCGCCGGCGAGATCTTGCTCACCAGTATGGATCGCGACGGCACCAAGGCCGGCTTTGACCTGGCGCTCACTCGCGCCGTGGCGCGCGCGGTACCGATTCCCGTCATCGCGAGCGGCGGCGTGGGTACGCTCGAGCATTTTGCCGAGGGTGTGATTGAGGGTGAGGCCGATGCCGTACTGGCAGCAAGTGTCTTTCACTTTGGAACCTTCAGCATCCGCCAGGTGAAGGAATACATGGCCTCTCAAGGTATTCCCGTGAGATTGGATTTTTAAATGGAGCAAGTGGCAACTGCGTTCGAGCTCAAATACGACGCCAAGGGGCTGATTCCTTGTGTTGTTCAGCAATATGACACCGGTGAGGTGCTTATGGTTGCTTGGATGAACGAGGAGTCGGTGGGGCTGACGCTCAAGACCGGTACCACGTGGTTTTGGAGCCGCAGTCGCCAGGAGCTCTGGAACAAGGGTGCGACGAGCGGCAATATGCAAGAGGTCAAGGAGCTCTGGGCCGACTGCGATAGCGATACGCTGCTGGTCAAGGTCGACTCGCCGGGTCCGGCCTGCCATACCGGCAACCGTACCTGCTTCTTTAAGAAACTCGCGTAGGGCGGGCGCTCGATTAGACGCTCGGCCACCAGAAAGGATTGAACTATGGGTGTGCGCACCGCAAACGTTCAGGATGGAAATATCGGAGAGACGCTGACAGGTCTGGCCGAGGTGATTCACGGTCGTCGTGATGCATCGCCGCAGGAAAGCTATACCGCGCGTCTGCTGACCGACGTCGAGGATGAGCTGCTCAAGAAGCTTGCCGAGGAGGCGAGCGAGGTGATCATGGCCTGCAAGGATAACGATCACGATCACATCCGCTACGAGGCCGGCGACCTGCTCTACCACCTGCTCGTGACGCTCGAGCGCTACGGCATCACCCTCGACGAACTGGCCGGCGAGCTCAACGCCCGCCGCCACTAGTCGTTTGGGACAGTCTTTGTTGGTGTAACGGGGTCATGGAAGTTGCGGTGAAATAGGGACTGTTTAAGCGCTTCATCAAGCAAAACAATCCCTATTTCACCGCAACTTATGAAGGGATGGCTAGGCGAGGGGCGTGGATTCCCATTCGCCGGTGGCGTGGGGGATGTCGAAGGTTCGATAACCGCAGTCGTAGGCGTGCGCCTGGGCCTCGCGGATGTTCCAGCAGATATCGCAGGCGCGGTGCGCGTCCGAGCCAAAGGTGATCGGCACTTCGGCATGGGCAAAGCAGCGCAAAAGACCGGTTGCGGGGTAGTAGTCGCCCAAGCCCTTGCGCGGTGCGGCCGTCGAGACCTCAACGCGGCGGCCCGTATCGTGCGCGCACTCTGCCATCTGCTGCCAAAACGGTGCGGGATCAAAATCGGGCGCAAAGCCTTCCTTCGAAAAGCGCATGACCAGGTCGGGGTGAGCCATCACATCAAAGTTGAGCGGGCTCTCGCAGGCGCGGCACCAGTCATCGACATAGCGCTCCCACACGCCGCGTACCCCCAGGTTTTCCCAAACGTGCAGGTTGGTGTCATCGTCGATCCAGCCGCAGCGCGAATCGGGCGTATCGGGACGAGCGACGTCCTCCGTTCCCGCCGTACCCGCGGCACCGGCCATGATATCGCCTGGGTTGCCAATCCAGTGCACACTGCCCAGGCGCACGACGGCGCCCTGGGACCAGCGCTCAACCAAAGGCTCGCAGCCCTCGTACCAATCGCATTCGAAACCGTAGATAAAGGTGAGTTCTGGCGCAATCTGAGCGGCAAGATTGCGAGCGTCCTCAAAAGCCAGACGATGCGCCGGGAGGTCACCCTCAGTAACCTGCACCTCGCAGTTAGCATCCATGCTGGCGGGCAGGGTGAGATGGTCGGTCGAGACCATGACGCGGCAGCCGGCCGCAGCAGCGGCACGGACGTTGTCCTCAAACGAGGCATGCCCGTCCGAAAACGAGGTGTGGGTATGGCAATCGACCAGCGGGCACATGGGCATAGCGGCTCCTTTGCGTCAAGCGAATCCGCTTCATTGTAATGGCGCAGCTCTCAACACGCCGGGCACGCCGGGGATCGAAATCGATTGGAAAGGTTGCGCGGCGCGTGGTGCGGCCTCGCTTGCTCTCAAAACGTGTACGTCAGCCTCCAAAACCGACAAATAATGACATGTTTGGAGGCTGACGTACACGTTTGGATGGGGGCGAGGGCGGCGACGGACGAAAGTCACGCTTGTGCCACGTCCGATGTGCTAGCGTTTGGATGAACAAAACGAGCCCGCGCGGAAAGGATCCGGACCGTATGCAATGCGATAGCACATCCCCGCTGTCCCGCGAGACCGATGCGCCCGAGACCATCGTCAAGCTGGAATGCGACATCGACGACGCGTCGCCCGAGGTGCTCGCCTACGCTGCCGACCGCCTGCGCGAGGCGGGTGCGCGCGAGGTGCATTGGCTGCCCCTCTATTGCAAGAAAGGCCGTCCCAGTTGGCAGCTACAGGTAATCTGTGCTCACGAGGATATCGAGCGCCTGCAGACGATTATCTTTTTGGAAACCACGACCAACGGCATTCGTCGCCAGGTCATGGAGCGCGTTTGCCTGCCACGCCGCTTTGAGCGCGTAACGACGCTATGGGGCGAGGTGTCCGTCAAGGTGGCAACCCTGCCCGACGGCAGCGAGCGTGCAGCGCCCGAGTACGAGGACTGCGCCCGTCTCGCCCGCGAGCACAATGTGCCGCTCCAGCGCGTGATGCAGGCGGCACAAGCCGTGGCACTGCGATTTGAATAACGCGGCTGGTGGCGACATCCTGCGCCCAGCCATATCAACCCCATTCGAAAGGATCTCCCCATGAAATACCTCATCGCCTCCGACATCCACGGCTCGGCATATTGGACCGAGCGCCTCTGCGCCGCCATCGAGTCCGAGCAGCCCGACCGCATCGTGCTGCTGGGCGACCTGCTCTACCACGGTCCGCGCAACGACCTGCCGCGCGATTACGCCCCCAAGCGCGTAATCCCGCTGCTCAACGCCCTGGCCGACCGCATCATCGCGGTGCGCGGCAACTGCGACGCTGAGGTCGACCAGATGGTGCTCGACTTCCTCGTCATGGCCGACTACGCCACGCTGTTCGACGAGACCGGCCGCGAGCTGTTCCTGACGCACGGCCATGTCTTTGGCGCCGGCATGCACAACAGCGTCGACCACGCGCCCGCGTTGCCCGAGGGCTCCGCGCTCGTCTACGGCCACACGCACATCAAGGTCAACGAGGAAAGCGCTGCGCACCCGGGCCTGTGGCTCTTCAACCCCGGCAGTGTGAGCATTCCCAAGGACGGTACGCACAGCTACGGCATCTACGAGGGCGGCGCGTTCCGCCATGTGATCCTGGAGGAGGAATAACCATGGCGCAGCACATGGCTCAGCAAAATGCCGAGGGCTCGCGCGATCTGTCTACGCTGGTAGACGCGTCGGCCGAGCTGCAGCATCTGGTGCAGACTATCTGGCGCTTGCGTCAGCCCGACGGCTGCCCGTGGGACCGCGAGCAGACGCATCAGAGCATCGGCAAGAACATGATCGAGGAGGCCTACGAGGCGCTCGACTGCATCGAGGCGGACGACGCGGTTCACCTACGCGAGGAGCTGGGTGACGTACTCATGCAGGTAGTGCTGCATGCGCAGATTGCGGCCGACGCCGGCGAGTTTACACTGGCCGACGTGGCGCGCGATATCGATGCCAAGCTCATCCGTCGCCACCCGCACGTGTTTGGCGATTCGGATGCCGAGAGCTCCGACGAGGTGCTCAAGATTTGGGACGAGGTCAAGCTTGCCGAGAAAGCCGCCAAGGACAAGGCCGTGGCGGCAGGCGAGGCTGCGCCCGAGGGCCTGCTCGACGGCGTGCCCACGCATCTGCCGGCGCTGATGCAGGCGCAGAAGGTGTCGCGCAAGGCGGCTGCCGTGGGCTTTGAGTGGGAGACGGTCCAAGACGTGTGGGACGAGGTCGCCGAGGAGCGTGCCGAGTTTGAGGCCGAGGCCCCCGGAACGCCCGAGCGCGAGATGGAGTTTGGCGACCTGCTCTTTGCCTTGGTCAACGTCGCGCGCAAAGAGGGGATCGACGCCGAGAGTGCCCTGCGCGCCAGCACAGCAAAGTTCCGCCGTCGCTGGGCCGCGATGGAGCAGATGGCGTCCGACGCCCACGTGGATCTTGTCGAGCTTTCGACCCACGGCCTCAACGACCTATGGGATGCCGCAAAGGCGGAGGAGTAAGACTGCGGGAACGACGGGCTGACACGCCTCATCGTTCCCGCTAAATTTTTCGAAAATCAAGTGTATCCCTCGGCTAACTTAGGGCATAATGCAAAAAGTGCGACATGGCTAACTTACGGAGACGCACCGATGGTGCACGGTCAGCCGGTCGCTTGCATCCACTACGTTTCCAAGTGAGAGGGAGACAACATGAGCGATATTTTGGACGCCTACGGTCGCGAGGTGCTCGACAGCCGCGGCAATCCCACCGTCGAGGTCGAGGTCGTGCTCGAGGACGGCAGCTTTGGCCGCGCAATGGTGCCTTCGGGTGCTTCGACCGGCGCCTTTGAGGCCTGCGAGCTGCGCGATGGCGACAAGGGCCGCTACCAGGGCAAGGGCGTTTCGCAGGCCGTCGAGCACGTCAACAACGAGTGCGCTAACGCCGTCGTGGGCCTCGATGCCTTCGACCAGCGCGCCGTCGATGCCGCGCTGATTGCCGCGGACGGTACTCCCAACAAGACCAAGCTCGGTGCCAACGCCATCCTGGGCGTGTCGCTGGCTGTTGCCCGCGCCGCTGCCGAGTCGGCGGGCCTGTCGCTGTACCAGTACCTGGGCGGCGTCAACGCCCACCTGCTGCCCACACCTATGATGAATATCCTCAACGGCGGCGTGCATGCCGACAACAACGTGGACTTCCAGGAGTTCATGATCATGCCGGTGGGCGCGGACTCCTTCGCCGAGGCGCTGCGCTGGTGCGCCGAGATCTACCACACGCTGAAGAAGGTGCTGCATGACGCGGGCCTCGGCGGCGGCGTGGGTGACGAGGGTGGCTTCGCCCCCAACTTCAAGACGAACGAAGAGCCGCTCGAGTACGTGACGAAGGCGTGCGAGGCTGCCGGTTACAAGCCCGGCGTGGACATCATGTTCGCCATGGACCCGGCATCCACCGAGTTCTACGACGCCGATAAGAAGAAGTACGTGCTGGCGGGCGAGGGCCGCGAGCTGACCAGCGCCGAGATGGTGGACTATTGGGAAGCGCTCGTGAACAAGTACCCCATCGTCTCCATCGAGGACGGTATGGCCGAAGAGGATTGGGACGGCTGGAAAGAGCTGACCGACCGCATCGGCGACCGCGTGCAGCTGGTGGGCGACGACCTGTTCGTCACCAACTCCAAGCGCCTGGCCAAGGGTATCGAGCTGGGCTGCGCGAACGCCATCCTCATCAAGGTGAACCAGATCGGCAGCCTGACCGAGACGCTGGAGGCCATTGAGATGGCGAAGCAGGCCGGCTATGCATGCGTCATGAGCCACCGCTCCGGCGAGACCGAGGACACCACCATCGCCGACCTGGCCGTCGCTTGCAACACCGGCCAGATCAAGACGGGCGCGCCCTGCCGCAGCGACCGCGTGGCGAAGTACAACCAGCTGCTCCGCATCGAGGAAGAGTTGGACACCGCCGCCCAGTACGCCGGCATGAACGCCTTTTACAATATCAACCGCTAACGGTTGCGAGAGCTTGACGGCTCTTTAGCTTCGC
>DBFOIV010000150.1:0-4947 GCA_048489175.1 Collinsella sp.
GGACGTTCTTAAATGACTAGTCAAACAAGAACGTCCCCAACGACTAGTCATTTAAGAACGTCCCCAACGACTAGCTAATAAAACGGCGCCCGTCGGCGATGTTGCCGGCGGGCGCCGTTGTTTTGAAGACGAAATGATCCGTTTTCCTCCGTCCCCAAGGGATCGTTACAGCGAGTCGATAAAGCGCTGCTGGGCGGCGCGGCCGGCTTCGTCCCACTTAAAGACGCCGGCGTTGTCGAGCACGTGGCCAAACACCACGCCGACCTCCTCGTGCAGGATATCGATGGCGTTGTCGGCCGTAAGCTCGTCGGCGCGGCGGGCAAAGACGTCCTTGGCCCATGCGGCGTGGCTGCGGCAAAGGTCGTCGCCCTCGAGCGCGCCAGCAAGGTCGTAGCTGGCATCGGCTTTGGCCGCCAGCAAGTGCTCGCGGACAGCGCCAAGCTCGGGAACCAGGCGCGGCGGCAGAATGGCCAGGCCCATGACCTCAATCAAGCCGATGTTCTCTTTCTTAATGTGGTGGTACTCAGCATGCGGGTGGAAAACGCCCAGCGGATGCTCGTCGGTCGTGATGTTGCAGCGAAGCGCCAGGTAGGCCTCGTAAATCTCGCCGCCGGCATTGCCGCGGGAGTCGACGCGGCGGATGACGGGCGTCACGGTGTTGTGCGCCACGCCATCGGCCGTGTGCGCGATGACGCCCACAGACTCATCGGTCCACTCGCGCCAGGCGAGGATAATCTTCTCGGCAGCGTCGAGCAGCTGGGCGCGGTTATGCGAGCGCAGGCGCAGCACCGAGAGCGGCCACTGCAGCACGGTACCGGTGACCTGGTCAAAGCCGGGCACGCTAAACTGCGAGACCTCGGCGGCATGCATCATGGGGAACTCGTGCGCACCGCCCTGGAAGTGGTCGTGCGACAGAATCGAGCCGCCCACGATGGGCAGGTCGGCGTTGGAGCCAATAAAGTAGTGCGGGAACAGGTCGACAAAGTCGAGCAGGCAGGTCAGACCCTTGCGGTCGACGTGCATCGGGCGATGCTCGGAGCTCATGGCAATGCAGTGCTCGTTAAAGTACGCGTACGGGCTGTACTGGAAGCCCCAGCGCTCGCCGTCGAGCTGGATGGGAATAACGCGCAGGTTCTGACGGGCGGGATGAGCGCCGCCGTCGGCTGCGGCGGAGCGTCCGGGGTAGCCCTCGTTCTCGATGCAGAGCTGACAGGCGGGATACTTCTCGCCCGTGTTTTTGGCGGCACCGGCTGCGGCAATATCGCGCGGGTCCTTTTCGGGCTTTGACAGGTTGATAGTGATCTCCAGGTCACCCCAGTTGGTGGGGGTGTTCCATTTGATATTGCGCGCGATGGCGGCGCGGCGCACGTAGCCGGCGTCGCAGCACAGACCGTAGAACCAGTCGGTCGCGGCGCGGGGCTCGTTGACGCCCATGCGGCCGTCGAACTCCTCGTTTACAACCGAAGGCCTCGGCATGAGCGCGCCCATGATGCGCATGGCGATGCGGTCGCGGCCCGACGCCGTGTCCTCGGCGGCACCGTTGGCAACGGCGGCCTCGGCAAGCGCGGCAAGCGTGCCTTCAAGATCAAAGTCGGGCAGGGTATCGGGGTGCAAGAGCGAGAGTTTCTCAACCTGGAGCGCCCAGGTCATATCGAGCGCCGGTCCCGCAGCGCCGATGCACTCCAGAATGGTGTTGTAGGCCCAGATGCGGTCGTCCTGGCCGATCATCGATCGGTGGATAGCGTACTCGATCAGGTTCTGCGCGGCCTCGCGCACATCAGTCATTACAGCCATGCCGCGTAAGCCCCCTTGTCAGAAATCGCGTAGTGGCGGGCAGAGCCCTCGCCCAGCCAGCCGTTCATCTTGGCAATGAAGGTGTCGACCAGATCGAGCGGCACGAAGGCCTGGATGGTGCCGCCAAAGCCACCGCCGTGGATGCGGACGGCACCGCGGCCGTCGAGCACATGCTCGGCCAGCGCCAGGGCGTACATGGAAGGCTGCTCAGAACCCAGTTTGGCAACGACATTTTGCAGGTACATGGCGGAGCTGGCGCCGGACTCGCGCGTCAGGACCAGGAACTTGTCAATGTCGCCGGCGTTCAGGGCTGCCCAGCGCTTATCGACTAGGCCGTTCTCGTACCAGTAGTGAACGGCGCGCAGGCAGGCGCGGTCGCCCAGCTTGGCGCGCAGCTCGGGGAGCTGGGCGTCAAAGTCGGCAACGTCGACCTCGCACAGGCGTGTCTTGCCAAACTCGGCAGCGACGTCTTGCATCTCGCGCGGAACTGCGGCGTAGTCGTCGGTGGCGGCCACGTGATCGGCGCCGACCTTAACGAGCACGAGCGCGTAGCCGTGATCCTCAAAGTTGAGTTCGAGCTTCTGGGTCTTAGGCTGGGCTTGATCCTCAAAGTCCATGTAGGCAAGGTCGCCCAGGCACACAGCGGCCTGGTCCATAAGACCGCAGGGCTTGCCGTAATAGTTGTTCTCGGTGCGCTGGCTCATCTGGGCGAGCGCGACGGGCTCGATGGCGGGTGCGCCCCAGAGGGTTTCCATGGCACGACCGTACGCGGCCTCGACGGCGGCGGAGCTCGAAAGTCCGCCACCCGAGGGAACGGAGCAGGTAAAGGCGAAGTCGAAGCCCTTGGGCTCAACACCAAGTGCTACGACCTCGTGGGCCATACCGCGCACGAGGCTTGCGGACGTGCCCTTCTCGGACTCCTGAACATCCAGCGTGTCGAGCGTAATCTCAAACGTGGGGTAGCCCTCGTCGGCGACGCGGACCTTGTTGGAGTCGGTTGCTACGGCGATGCCGTCAACGGCGACATCGAGCGAGCCGGCGATAACGTGGCCGCCCTCGTGATCGGTGTGATTGCCGCTGATCTCGGAACGCCCGGGCGCGTGCACGTAGAGCACCTGGCGGTCGCCGATGGGGCCAAACTCCTCCTCAAACAGCTTGGTGAGGGTGGCGAGTGTCTTTTCGTCGGGGGCGGTCATATGGGTCCTTTCCTTGACGCCGGAGAGATTGGTCCGTGTCATTATGAGTACGTTAACAATTTTGAGCACCACAAACCAGACGTCGCGGCGCCGCACGTTAATGGGTATGTTAACGTACTCATAACACAACGCATATCTATTTTTGAGAATCTGGTAATCGGTAGATTTTCGGCCGTGAACGGTGTGGCCGTATGGACATATGGAGCAAAAGAACCGCTGATAGAAAAAGTAGAGTACGTTAACATGCGTCCGACGATAGCGGGCTTCGGCGCGGGGTGTGTTTCTGCCCGGGCCGACATTCGCACTATTCAGATCCTGCGAGAGCGAAGGTGATTTTGTGGCAAGGCGCCCTTCCAACGATACGGGTACGCGTCCGGTATCCATGGCCGACGTTGCCCGCGCTGCCGGTGTTTCGCAACAGACGGTTTCGCGCGTTGCCAACGGATTGCCCAACGTTAACGAACAGACGCGCCAGCGCGTGCAAGCCGCTATGCAAGAGCTCGGCTTCCGTCCGAGCTATGCCGGCCGTTCGTTGCGTGACGGCCGTTACCATTCGGTCGGCCTGTGCGTCAACGATGTCACCAAGTTTGGCAACCTCTCAATGATCGACGGCATCGCCAGCGCTGCTCGCGAGCATAATTGCGCCATCACACTGGTCGAGATGTCCAAGACCGAGGAATTCTCTCTTGCCGAGGCAACACGTCGTATGGCCGCGCTGCCCGTGGACGGCATCATTATCGGCATGAGCCGTATGGCTCCCGATTTTGAGACGTTCGATCCGTTGCCGGGTATCGGCACGGTCATCGTTACCATGTATGCGCACCCGCGGGTGACTACGGTTGACTCCGATCATTACGGCTGCTCGCTGTTGCTCATGGATCATCTGTTTGAGCTGGGACACGAGCAGATTCGTTATATCGGCGGCCCGTCCTTTTCGGTCGACGAGCAGTTCCGTCGCGCCGGTTGGCAGGATGCGCTCGAGCGTAAGCACATCGAGCCGGTAGAGCCGCTCGAGGGCGACTGGTCTGCCAACAGCGGTTACGAGGCCGGTAGGTACCTGGCCGAGCACGATCGCACCATGACGGCGATCTATGCGGCAAACGATCAGATGGCAAATGGCACCATTGCAGCGCTGCGCGATAGCGGCTTGCGCGTGCCCGAGGACGTGAGCGTGGTGGGCGTCGACGATTCGCTCGATGATTTTGTGGCACACAACGAGCTCACGACCGTACGATTCGATCTGCATCAGCGCGGACGCGAGGTATTCGAGCATGCGGTTCCCGAGGCGGGTACGGCGGGCAAAACAGTCGCCATTCGCATCCCCGGTCAGCTCATCGTTCGACATAGCACGGCAGAGCCTCGCGCATAGTTTTTGCAGGTCAAAAGCGGTATATTCCGCATCAATAACAATCGATAAGGATGCCGGTAGATAGCTGTGGCTCTAAAGGCGAGTGTTATGATAGACGAGTTCTTTTGTCTATCTAGGAGGCTTTGCCTGATGGAGATCACCAAGGATATCCGCTACATCGGCGTCGACGATCACGACATCGATCTGTTCGAGGGCCAGTACGACGTGTCTGAGAACGGCATGGCATACAACAGCTATGTTATCTTGGGCGATAAAATCGCTGTCGCCGATTCGGTCGACGCTGGCTTTGTCGACGAGTGGCTCGGCAACCTCGAGACCGTGCTCGATGGTCGTACGCCCGACTACCTGGTTGTCCATCACATGGAGCCCGATCACTCCGCCGGTATCGCCGCCTTTATGGAGCGCTATCCCCAGGCGCAGATTGTGGCAAGCATGGGCGCTTTCCGCATGATGGTCAACTACTTTGGCACCGACTTCCCCGAGCGCAAGATGGTCGTCAAAGATGGCGACGTGCTCGACCTGGGCGGCCACAGCCTAACCTTTGTCGGTGCCCCCAATGTTCACTGGCCCGAGGTGCTCTTCTCCTAC
>DBFOIV010000151.1:0-13931 GCA_048489175.1 Collinsella sp.
GAGCCTGGGTGCGCGCGAGGGCCGCACGCAGTGGCGCCATACCCACGTGCTCAACGATCCCGTGCACCCCGTCGAGGTCGTGCCGGGCTCGCTGCTGGAGCGCGCGGTTGGCGGGCACAGGCTGATCCAGACCAACTCGGCGCATCACTGCTGCGTCGATCGTCTGGGTAAAAGCACGCGCCTGGTCGCCAAGGCAACCGACGGCGTTCCCGAGTGTATCGAAGTCGAAGGCCAGCCGTTCTGCCTGGGCGTGCAATGGCACCCTGAGTACACGTGGAAGACGCTCGAGACCGACTTTAACCTGTGGAAGTCGTTTGTCGAGGCAGCGGCAAAGGTTAAGCAGGCCCGCTAGCTCGCAAGCCACACAGGTTAAAGCCTCCTATGCCAGGTGGGCGGACACCAGCCACGGTGCCCGCCCCCCCTGTATTTGGTATGCTCGGTATGATTATCCCTCACAAACAATCAAAGAAATCTCGACCGCAATCGGTCGACTGTAAAGCAGATGGCAAAAACGCTTGCTACGTTTATTAGGCAGTCAATTAAAATCGAAACGCATTGACCATCCCCCAACGGGGTCACGCCGCAAATCCACATGAGCATCGAGGACGGTAGCGGAAGCATGGAATTGGCCCCGAGCTGTATGTAGATCGCTACGACGTTGACAAGCAGCAGCATGCCAATCGGACCGAAGCCGGACCCAAAATAGGAAACAACGATTACGCAAGAAACCACGTATGCAAGGCAGGCAGCGGCAGCAAGAACAAGTCGATAGCAAAATACATGCAGGTTGAAATACTGCTGAGCATCCAAAACGATTACGCAGTTAAGACAGTACAAAACGACACTCGACAGGATAAACGCGCCCAAAAGGGCAAAAGAAGACAGCACCACTCGCGCAACGATAGCGCACACACGCTTCCCTCCCCGAGCCTCCGACAACCCCCACGGTTCCTCAATAAAGCCCGAACTGACAAAGCGCGGCACAATGCAAGCCGCGATGAACGGAAAGAACAATGCATGAGCCAACGGGGCTACGTTGAACAGCAGACCGCGAAAAACCTCTGAATTACCAAATAGAAGGACATCCTCTGCCGATAGCCGAAGCGTCGGGTCTGGGAAAAAGCCCAAGAAACTGTTCTCACGGAGGCTACAGAACCACATCGGGAAAGAATTAAGCTGCAATACCACCATGCACGCATAAATTACCAGGATTAAGGCGTACGTCCATTTGCTCACATGCTTCAATTCTGAATGAAGGAATCTTCTAGTCTGACGAGCCATTGAGCACACCCCCAGCACGAAAGCTCACCAGAGCGTAAATCAATACCGATAGGCAGCTGGCTGCCGCGCCATACCCCAGAAGCGTCAGCTGCCCCATATCGCTATACCCAAGGGCACATCCGACTCCAAGGTACGGCCCCGGAAGAAAGAAGATCCATCGCAAGGACGGTATGGGCGTCTGAAGGTAAGTTCCGTAGAGCGTCAAGCTCATGACAAATCCAATTATTATCGCAGCCCCGCTCAATACAGCGCTGCCTGTAATCCGATAGATGGTCGTCGTCTCCAACGCAACCGATATCACCAATACGGCGTTGACTATCAATGCGGGCAAAAATACAGTTAGCATGTCGTGCGAGTAGTTATGCCCTCCACGTATTATGGCTATTGCAAAAAGAAGAAGGCAAAGCGCACTATATGCTGCGCCAATTATTAAAGCAGACGAAAATGCATGGGCTAGAGCCCCATAAAAGCGGCTGAGACCTCTTGCCAAAGAAATTCGGCAGCCCTCTTCATAGCCACGCTCCTGTAGAATTACCAGGCAAACGATGAGCGGCACAAGCAGAGCTGTGCCGGCAAAGGCGCTACGCACAAGGGACTCTTCGGGTGCAGAAGGATCGATTACATTCCAGCAAAAGCCAATATCCTCCCCAAAAACGCTATTGCCAAAGGCGAGCAACGTTGTTCCGTTTTTTAGAAAGATACCGAAGAGAAGGCCGAACGCCAGCATAAGCGCAAGACCAAACTTCGCCGGAAATATCCTGTGCAAACGCATCATATCTGCCTTTATGGGATGGATCGCCCGCTTCATAGCGAGACCGCCTTCATCAAGCGCCTGTAATACTCTTTTAGGGATGACGCCTCATCCCTTATGACGTCCATCGATTCCTTTTTTTGCAGTTCGCCGTCATGAATAAACAGGCAGCTTGTTGCAACCGATGCCAACTCATCCAAATCATGACTAGAGATGAGCATGGTCTTACCCTGCTCTCGATTCAATCGACCGATAAGGGCCCATATACTCTCGATGCCCAACGGATCCAATCCATTCGCCGGCTCATCGAAAATTAGTACGTCGGTGTCGCCCAATAAAGCCGTAGCTATATCCAGTCGCCGTTTCATTCCCAGAGAAAAACTGCTCACGCTCTTTTTCTCATCGACGTCCAGCCCGACTAGGCCCAAGACGCGAGGAACCTCACGTTTCTCATCGAGCCCCCATTCCGCACATCGGATCCGAAGATTCTCAGCCGCACTGAGGGATTGGTATGCTCCGCAGGAATCTGGCACATAGCCGACACGCGTCCGCATCAGGCTCAGCTCTTTTTTCGACTTGCCTCCAAAGAGCTCCACGCTCCCCGACGACGGCTCGCAGAGGCCCAAGACGATTTTAATAAGCGTGCTTTTGCCCGCACCGTTTGCACCAACAAGGGCAAGGAGCTCAGACTGATGCACCTCGAAGGAAACGTCATGCAAAACGCGCCGTCTCCCGTAGCGCTTTGACACCTTTGATAACTTTATCGCTGATGCGTTCATCGGCCTCCCGTTCTGCTTGATAGCAAAACCGCTCATATCGTTCCTTCTTTCCTTTATCGTTTTTCATAGTTGTTATTGTTTTTCGATAACTCATATTTGTCAAGGTAATCTAAAAGAAAGAACCCGTGTTAGACACGGGCCCCTTTACGCTGATATTTCGTTATAGTTGTTCGCTTTATGCTACTCGTCGCTCAAATCTACAGCAAAGACTGATGTCGGAAGCAACGCCTCATTGCCTCCGCCGTCCCGCATCTGCCTCACGACATTTTTTGCACGCTCAACAATAAGCTCCTCAAGCTCTTTCTCGCTCACGCGCTGAATAATATCTCCCGGTTGACAGTCAAGTTCATCGCAAATATCGAGAAGCGTCTTAAGGCGAATAGCTTTAATTTTTCCGTTTCTTAGCTTAGAAATATTAGCCGGAGTATGCCCCGTGGCACGAATCAGATCAGCACTGGTCTTTCCGGTCTTAAGCAGCTGCGTCTCAAGCTCGATGATGAGATAGCTCATGCTTCCTCCTACACAAGCTCGTCAGACTGCTCTTGGAGCAGCGAGGCATAACTCCAGATCACCGAGATACACAGACAGACAGCCGCGCCGATAAGCGACCCCGCATCAAAGGCAACGCCTTGGCAAATCTCAATAACGAAGGAATGAGGCACGACGTAAAGCTCCAGCCCACCAATGGTGAGATTGACCGATCCGTAGGCACCAATAAGCGAAACCGCGGCGTTAACAGCAAAGGCAAGCGCAAGAACACGGATAAGCCGCACATGCGTCTTGGTAAAGGGCGAGACGCCTCGCGAGATGTTACGGCTGATCCCACACAGAACGACAAGCGAAATACCCACGACGAGTGCCAGGCACAGTCCGCTTGGGATAACGATGCACCCGCCATCGAGAAGCGTCACGACGCCCAAAGAATCGACAGAGGCAACGTTTTCAACCGCATACCAGATCACGTAAGCAACCAACGCGGCAAAAGCGACGAGCATCCCTGCAAAAACGGCTGCCATGCAAAAGCCAAGCTTCCTGATATTTTCGCCCGCTTTGGCCATACGCTGAACGCTGTTAGACATACACTCACCCTCATCGACTCTATCGTTATTCGAACAGTTTATCGAACAACGATATTGATTGCATGCGGAAAGCCCCGCCAGTGCGCATAGGCCATTTACTAACCCGGAGGGGTGAGCGTGGATTTTTGGACACATATCGAACGAGAGTGGATAATCTCCCACTTTGAGGCCGCCACCGGGCCTAAAACGAGAGATTATCCACTCTCATAGTCATCAAGGCCCGCAAGCTCTTATTCGGCCGCCTCGCGCAGGGCCGACATCGTAGCCGCATATTGCTGCTGCAGCGCATGCATTCCCTCACGAGCGCCGTCAACGGCATCGGCGCCGCGCAGCGCCTCGGTCACCACGACCGCCGGCTCGTACAGATTATCGAATCCCAGGTTCTGGCTCACGCCCTTGAGCGTATGCGCTGCCATAAACGCGCTCTCGGCGTCTCTTGCCGCCATGGCAGCCTCCAGCTTGTCCATGCTCTCGTCATCCAAAAACTTGAGGGCAAAGCGGGCAAGCATTTCCTCACCCATCAGCCGAGCGCACGCGTCATCATAATTGGCGCCAATCTTCTCATACGCCTCACGCATGGAAATCATGGGTTAAAAACTCCTTTGGTCAAACTAAATCGTGGGAAACGCAACGACGTCGGCGGGGCGTGCCAACGTCTCGGCAATACGGTCTTGCACCTCGAGCAGGCAGTCGAGCAACAGCGGGTTAAAGGTGCCGCACTTACCGTCCAGAATCATCTGGATCGCCTCCTTATGCGGGATGGCGTCCTTGTACACACGCACACTCGTCAGCGCATCATACACGTCGGCCACCGAAACCACCTGCGCGGCAATGGGAATTTCGTCGCCCTTAAGGCCATCGGGATAACCCCTGCCATCCCAGCGCTCGTGATGCCAACGCGCAATCTGGTACGCATATTCCATAAGCGCATTGCCGACGTGATGGCGGCTCAACTCAAGCAACATATCAGCGCCGATCGTGGTATGCGTCTTCATAATCTCGAATTCCTCGGGTGTAAGACGCCCGGGTTTGTTGAGAATCGCATCGTCAATCGACATCTTGCCGATATCGTGCAGCGCCGAAGCCAGGGCGATCGTGGAGCATTCCTCATTGTCGAGGGAGATGGTGTCGCCACGCTGAACCAGCCAGCCAAGCAGCAGCTCGGTCAGCTTCTCGATGTTCGTAACGTGCCTGCCGCTCTCGCCGTTGCGAAGCTCCATGACGCCGGCCATGATGTCGATGAGCATGAGACTGTTCTTGACGCGCTCGTTGTACTGCTGGGACAGTAGGTTCGTCAGGCGGCGCTGTTTGGCGTATAGGCGGATGGTGTTGCTTACACGGCGGCGCACGACACGGGAGTCAAACGGGCGGTTGATATAGTCCGAGGCGCCCAGCTCGTACGCGCGCAGAACCATATCATCGGAATCTTCGCTCGAAATCATGATGACAGGCAGATTGTCGATACCCGATCGGCGCGACAAATCGGCCAGCACCTCAAAGCCGCTTATGCCCGGCATGACAATATCCAGCAGCACGAGCGACAACTCATCGCCATAGCGGTCGACCATGTCGAGCGCCGTACGACCGTTATCGGCCTCGAGGATGCAATACTCGTCCTTGAGCATCTCGTTGAGAATGGCTCGGTTCATCTCGGAGTCATCGGCAATAAGCACCAAAGGCTTTTCGCTTTGGAAGGCCTCGATGGAATCGGCATCGGTCACGACCGTACCGGCTTTTGTCTTAGCGCGGCTCAGTAACTGGACAGCGCGGCCAACGCCCTCATCGACCGTCTCGCCATGAATGCGAACGCCACCAACACATGCCGTCAAGCTCACGTACTCATGGCCCGGAATAATCGTGGCATGAACGGCATCGGATACCTGATGCAGGCGACGGGTGAAGTCATCGGAGGGAATATTGGGCATGACGACCACAAACTTGTCGCAGCCATAGCGCACAAGCTCGTCAGTCGAACGAATTCCGCTGCGTATGGCTGTCGCCACAGCACCGAGCGCAAGGTCACCGGCATGACGGCCACACGTATCGTTGAAGACCTTAAAATCATCAAGGTCAATCACCGCAACGCCGGCCTTCATGCGGGCGCTACGGAGCTTTTCCTCGTAATATCGGCGATTGTGCACATTCGTCAGCACGTCGGTGTAGACAAGGTCCTCTTCTGCAGCCTCTTGCTCATCAATCGGACGCACCATCAACAAGACGTGAGGCTCGCCCTCGACCTTCAGAGGGCGCAGGCGAGCGCGGTACTCGGTACCATCATTGAGTAGCTGCTCCGACACCTCATCCGAATCTGCCAAGGCCTCAAGACTCGACTGACGCAGACAAGGGCAGCGATTGCCGGCGAGCAGGCAGTTAGGCTCGCTCTTAATCTGATCGGCCGACAGCAAACGCACCACGGGGTAGGTCTTCGCGACGCGGGCGACCTCGGCGGCAGCCTCCTCGTCGGTTAGATTGACCTCGTGATTATTGAGCATATGGGGCCCTTTCTATCGTTACGCACGGCAACGGTGCATATCAAATGGTACAAGGGTAACATCTAACAACTGCAGGCAAACGCGCGATTATCGTTACATTTTTATGACCTGGCAAACGGCGGTAATGGAGCCGCGGGCGCGCGGTTATGGGCGCATTCGTTAACAATGACGAAACGCTAACAGTCCCCCTCCCCGCAGGTCATCGAGCGTGCTAACGCTCCAAGATATCGCGAACGGCGTTTGCCGCCGTAACGGGACGATCGCGCAGACCGTTATGCGCGCCCGGGATCATCACAAGGGGGCAATCGAGATATTCGGCAGCCGCTCGCGTGCCAGCCTCGCGGGGCGTATCGACCGAAAGCTCGCCCAAAAACACAGCCGACACCGCCTTTGACGCGCGGGCGCGCTCCCAGTCGGGAGCATATGTCATATTTGTTCCGTATTCATTGGCCATAAAGCAACGACCATTACGCAGGGCATGTTTGGCTTCCGCTTCGGTCGTCCCAGGAGCCTCGGGGTCCAAGTCGCCGAGAGCTCCCAAGAAAAGCCGGAGCGCCCTTGAAACCTTTCCAGCCGCAATCATATCGAGCAAAACCGGAGCTGCGCCCATGCCGACGCCTTCGGCCGACACAGCCGGCTCGTGCAGAATCGCACGGGCGACGAGATGGGGTTCGGCGCGAAGAAGCTCCAGCGCCACCAACGTACCGGCGCTGTGCGCAAGCACATTTGTCGGAGCGCCAACGTGTTCGATCACGGCCTGCAGGTCGGCGGCCTGAGCGGCAAGATCATAGCTGCCGTCTGCCGCTTCGCTGCTGCCACCACAGCCGCGGCGGTCGTAGGCAATTACGCGGTAGTTGCGGCTGAGCTCACAAGCGATGCCGTCGAAAAATGTGCCGTCGACACAAGCGCCGTGCACGCACACCAAAGCAGGAGTATCAGGCGACACATCCGGGCCGGCATATTCGCGACAGGCAATCGTGGTGCCCGCATTCTCGACCGTAAAATCCATGTTGTGCCCCCATCATCAATGCCCATCCAGCTGCACGTCAGTACGGTTGGATGGACCCGCATTGCCTTACGACTTGTTAACAGATTAACTGTACCCGACCCGAGGCTTTTCATGGCACGGCATCATGAGCGACGTGAAAAAACGAAACTTGTAAAGCAAGAGCCCACACCCTGCTTCGGAGCCGATGCTATGCTTAGGCACAATTGTCTTGAGGAGCATAAGCCTATGTCTACGTTTTTGAATGCCAGCCCCATCTTTGGGCCCGTTCGCAGCCGTCGCCTTGGTCTCTCGCTCGGCGTCAACATGATGCCGGCCAGCGGCAAAATCTGCACGTTCGACTGCATTTACTGCGAAAACGGCCTCAACGCCGAGCGCCCCTGCCATGAGCCGTACAACACGGCCGCCGTGGTACTCGACGCGCTCGAGGCAAAGCTGCGCGAGATGGCAGCCGAAGGCGAGCTCCCCGATGTGATCACCTTCGCAGGCAACGGCGAGCCCACCGCCGCACCGGAGTTTCCGCAGGCCATTGCCGGCGCCGTCGCGCTGCGCGACGAGCTTGCCCCAAGCTCCAAGATCGCCGTGCTCTCCAACGGCACGCGCGCCGACCGCCCCGAGGTGCACGACGCGCTCATGATGGTCGACGACAACATTCTTAAGCTCGATACCGTCGACCCGGCGTTTATCCAGCTGCTCGACCAGCCTGTTGGCCCCTACGACGTCGAGCACCAGATCGAGACGTTCGCAAGCTTTGACGGTCACGTTATTATCCAGACGATCTTTTTGACCGGCGAGTATCAGGGCAAGCCCATCGACAACACCGGCGAGGAGTACGTTGCCCCCTGGCTCGCGGCGCTTGAGCGTATTCGCCCACAAGAAGCGACCATCTACACGGTGGCGCGCGAGACACCGATCGCCGGCCTTGCAAAAGCAGCGCCCGAGGTGCTCGACGCCATTGCCGCGCGCGTCCAAGCCCTCGGCATTCCCTGCCAGGTGAGCTACTAGCGCGCAGCTGCTCTGAAGGTGGGCTATACTAGCTGCGGATGAAAGGAAGTTAGCCATGTATGACAAAGGACCCGTGCCTGGCCGCAACGACGCTTGCTGGTGCGGCAGCGGCAAGAAATACAAGAAATGCCATAGCGCCTTTGATGAGCGCCTCGAGCGCTTGTGGGAAGAGGGTTGGGAGGTTCTGCCCCGCACGCTCTACAAGACGCCCGCCGATATCGAGGGAATTAAACGCTCGGCCGCCATCAACGTGGGCGTGCTCGATTATGTGGGCGAGCATATCGCCGCAGGCATGACCACCAACCAGATCGACCAGATGATCTATGACTACACCGTCGAGCACGGCGGCACGCCGGCCGATCTCAACTACGAGGGCTATCCCAAGAGTGTGTGCACCTCGATCAACGACGTCGTCTGCCACGGTATCCCCTGCGATACGGACGTACTGCACGAGGGCGATATCATCAACGTGGACTGCTCCACGATCTTAGACGGCTACTTTAGCGACTCGAGCCGCATGTTCTGCATCGGCGAGGTCTCGGCCGAGCGCCAGCGCCTGGTCGAAGTCACCCGTGCCAGCGTGGAGGCGGGTCTGGCCGCCGTCAAGCCGTGGCTGCCGCTGTCCGTTATGGCCGAGGCCGTGCAAAAGACGGTCGAGGACGCTGGCTTTAGCGTGGTGCGCGAGTACGGCGGGCACGGCATTGGCAAGGAGTTCCACGAGGACCCGTTTGTGGGCTTTACCACCGAGGCACCCGATGTGGACACCATCATGGCCCCTGGCATGGTCTTTACCATCGAGCCCATGGTCAATGCCGGAGCGCCCGACATCAAGATCAGCAAGGGTGACGGTTGGTGCGTGCGCACCAAGGACGGCAGCGATTCGGCCCAGTGCGAGGTACAGCTCGTGGTGACCGAGGACGGATACGAGCTGCTGAGCTGGTAGCCGTGGATGTGCCGGGCTTCGCGATGGATATGTTAACCATCGCGAAGCCCGGCGTTTTATTTGAACATTTTGCCTGATAAAACCTGCCAAAATAAACCTGTCCCTTTTTGGCAGGTCGAGCGGAAAGGACTGCTTGTGAACATCCTGGTTTTGCTGCCCGTCAATGACCGCCATCGCGCAATTCTTGAGTCGAGCGCTCCGGGCGAGGACTTTATCTACACGAGCCCCGACGCCGCCACGCACGAGCAGGTCGCCGATGCCGACGTGATCCTGGGCAACATCGACCCTGGCATGCTCACAGCATGCAAGCATCTCCAGCTGTTGCAATTGCAGACCGCCGGCTATGACGACTACCTTGCCGCCGGCACCGTGCCGGCTGACGCCAAGCTGTCTTGCTCGGTCGGCGCCTACGGTCAGGCCGTAAGCGAGCACATGTTTGCCATGGTCCTTTCCATGATGAAGCGCCTGCCCGGTTATCACGACTTGCAGCGCGAGCATCGCTGGGAGGACTTGGGCCCGGTCACCTCGCTCAAAAATGCCAACGTGCTGGTGCTGGGCGCGGGCGATATCGGCGGACACTTTGCCACGCTCTGCCGCAGCATGGGCGCACACGTCCGCGGCATCAAGCGCCATCCGCTCGTCTACCCCATTGTGTTTGAGGACATGGACGGCATGGACGCCCTGCCCGAGCGCCTAGCCGAGGCCGACGTCGTCGCAGCCTTTATGCCCAGCACACCCGAGACTCGCGGCCTGGCGAACGCCGAATTCTTCGCCGCGATGAAACCGGGCGCTTTCTTTGCCAACGGCGGCCGCGGCGACCTCGTGGTTGCTGACGACTTGGTTGCCGCCCTGGAGTCGGGACATCTTGCCGGCGCCGCGGTCGACGTCACCGACCCCGAGCCGCTGCCTGAGACAAGCCCCCTGTGGGATGCGCCCAACATGCTCATCACACCGCACGTCTCCGGCTGGTTCCACCTAGCCGCCACGCTCAACAACGTGGTCGACATTGCCGCAGAGAATCTGCGTCACCTGCAAGCCGGCGAGACGCTTCGATGCTGGATCGAGCACTAATCTTGTTCCGCCGTTCTAACGAACGGCGGACCGGTCGACGCTGCGCGCCGCCCAGAGCGACAATTTGCCATTCAAAAGGCAAGGCATGACCAGAAGGTCTATGCCTTGCCTTTTTCATGCCAACTTGTTCGCTCTGGACATCGCTCGCTGACGTTTGCTCAACCTGCGGTGTCATAACAATTCTGTCCAGCTGTTGGCATTGCGGCATTTTCCCAGATAAAACCTGCCAAAATGAACCTGTCCCTTTTTGGTAGGTTTTAGAGCTCCACGCTTTCGGCGCCGTTGATGTTGAGGTTGCGCTCGTAGAAGGCCGTGAGGGCGCGGATGGCGTGCATCACGTCGCGTACGCCGCCGGTCTCGTAGCTTGAGTGCATGGCCAGCTGCGGCAGGCCCACGTCCACGGCATGCATGCTCGCCTGCATATTCGACAGGTTGCCCAGGGTGGAACCGCCGGCCATGTCGCTCTTGTTGGCGAAAGCCTGCGTTGGCACGTCGGCGTCATCGCAGATGGCTTGGAACACCGCGCGGCTAAAGGCATCGGTGCAATAGTGCTGGTTGGCGGCTTCCTTGATGACGATGCCGCCGTTGAGCACAACCTGGTTGCGTGCATCGCACTTCTCGGCGTGGTTGGGGTGCACGGCATGCGCGTTGTCGCAGCTCACGAGCATCGATGCGGCAAGGGCGCGATGATACGACTCGTCGTCAAAGCCCAGCGATCCGTTAATGCGGCGCAATGCGTCGGCCAAGAACGTCGACATGGCGCCCTGCTTGGTCTCGGAACCAACCTCCTCGCTATCAAAGCAGCAGAAGACCGAGACGTCGCGCGCGTTCTCGGCACCCAAAAATGCCTGCAGTGAGGTGTAGGCGCAGGCCAGGTCGTCGAGCTTGGGCGTCGAGATGAACTCGTCAGCCCAGCCCCAAATGCGCGCATCCTGGCGGTTGACCAGGAACAGATCGCGGCCCAGGATCTGCTCGGGCTCAACGTCCAGTTCGTCGGCAACCAGGGCATCAAAATCGCCCTGCTTAAGCTCACCGGCGCTGATGAGCGGGCACAGGTCGACGGCGCGGTTGGGCGCAAAGCCCTCGTTAACGCCACGATTCATATGGATGGCAAGGCTCGGGATAATCGCGACTTCGCGCTCGGTGGCAAGCAGGCGGCTTTCAATACGGTCGCCTTCGCGTACCAACACGCGGCCCGCGAGCGCCAGCGGGCGGTCGAACCAGGTGTAGTCGATCATGCCGCCGTAGGCCTCGGTGTTCAGGCGCAGCGTCTCGCCTGCGCCGTCGAGCTCGGGCACGGCCTTGACCTTAAACGTCGGCGAATCGCTGTGCGACGCCGTGAGCTGAAAATGATAGTCGCCGGCAACGCCGTCCTCGCCCCACGTAGCAGCCAGGTCCTCGCCCACCTTAAAGGCAACAACGCTCGAGGTGTTGCGCTGCGTGTAATAACGCCCGCCCGGCTCGATGTCCCACGCCGCATTCTCGGGCAGGTAGGTAAAGCCCGCCTCGTCGAGCTCGGCCATAATGGTCGCCGCCGTATGGAACATGCTGGGGCACGCCTCGATAAAGTCGATAAGGTCGTTGGCGGCCTCGATATCGTCGGCCGTCACGTGCGCGCGCTCGGGCGTTTCCTGATCCGTCATGCTCTCCCCTTTCGCTGGGTTGATGGTCCCCTCCAGCATACCCCGCCACGCCAGCGCCGCACTCTTCATTCCATGTTTAATCCCGCGCCGCTCACCAAGTTGAGCCATCATGCCCGCGCTCCTTTTGCGACAATTACGCTAACAGGACGAGAGGAGCCGTCATGAAGCCACGTAACATTGCCATCGCCTGCGGTGTCGCGGGAGTCGCCGTCGGCCTTGCCGCTGCCACCGGTATCGTTTACCGCAAGCAAATCAAGTCCGCCGCGTCGCTCAAACGCTTGACCGGCTACGCGGATAGCTATGACCTGTACGCAATCGACATCGCCTACGACTACGATCTTGATCGCATCATCGCCGCTGGCGTGCGCGACGACCAGGCCTACATCGATGCCGTGGTGGCGCAGGTGCTGCCCGGTGTGCCGGTACATGTCCAGGCGCCCCAGTTTGCCTGCAGCGCTTTTGTCGCCGTAGATGCCGAAGGCCGCGTGCGCACCGGTCGCAATTACGACTTTAAGGACGACACCTCGGCGCTGCTGGTGCGCAATCACCCACGCGGCGGCTATGCTTCCATCGGGTTTGCCGCCCTCAATAACCTGGGCGCCAACACTCCGCTTGACTCCGTCACCGGACGCGCCGCGGCGTTGATGGGCCCGTTTGCCCAGCTCGACGGTGTTAACGAATGCGGCGTGTCCATTGCCGTACTCACCCTGGACTCCAAGCCCTGTGACCAGGACACGCAGCGCCCCGTCATCAATACCTCGCTCGCCATCCGCCTGGTGCTCGACCGTGCCGCCACCACGCAAGAAGCTGTCGACCTGCTTTCCGCCTACGACATGCACGCCATGGCAGGACGCGATTACCACTTCTTTATCAACGACGCCGCCGGTGACGCGCGCGTAGTAGAGTGGGATCCGCGCGATCCGGACCGCGCTTTCAAAGCGACTCCTGTACGCCAGGTTACGAACTTCTACGCCTGCTATGGTGACGAAGTGCTGCCCAACCAAAAGAATGGTGAGCTGGGCCATGGTAAAGAGCGCGCCGTCGCAATCGCCGATGTCCTTGACGCCCATGTCGGTGCCCAGGACGAGGCAGTCGCTTGGAAGGCCCTTCGCGCTGCGGCGCAAGAGCCCAATCCGGAAGACATCACCAGCAATACGCAATGGTCGGTCGTCTTTGACAATACCGAGCCCGCTGCCGCCATCACGCTGCGCCGCCACTGGGGCAACGTCAACGCCTTCGCACTGTAAGGAGCCAGGCCCGTCGACCTTACGCTGGCCTGACGTTGCTTACATTTCCATACATTTGAGCTAACACGTTTTACCCCCGTATCAACAGTGTGCGGGGGTAAACTTATGCGCATGTTATAACTTGCCCGGAAGGATTCACCATGCTTAGAATCGGTCTTCTTACTAGTGGCGGCGACTGCCAGGCGCTCAACGCCACCATGCGCGGCATCGTCAAAACGCTTATAACCAATAGCGAAGAACCTATCGAGATCTATGGTTTTGAGGACGGCTACCAGGGCCTTATCTACAGCAGGTTCCGCGTCATGACGCCCGCCGATTTTAGCGGCATCCTCACCCGCGGCGGCACCATCCTGGGCACGAGCCGCACACCGTTCAAGCGTCTGGATACCCCCGAGGCCGATGGCGTCGAGAAGGTGCCGGCGATGGTCCACACCTATCATAAGCTGCAGCTCGACTGTCTGTTTATGCTGGGCGGTAACGGCTCCACCAAGACCGCCAACCGCCTGCGCGAAGAGGGCCTCAACGTTATCGCCCTGCCCAAGACCATCGATAACGACACCTGGGGCACCGAGCTGACGTTTGGCTTTACGAGCGCCATCGACGTCGCCACCAAGTGCATCGACGACATCCACAC
>DBFOIV010000152.1:0-2971 GCA_048489175.1 Collinsella sp.
GTTGCCCGAATCGTTCATATAGCTAGCTGGTTTGTACCCTCCGCCAAACAGCACGTATCCAGCAAACGAGAAATCGAACAGAATGGGAAATGTGGGCATCCAGCACGTGAACTTATTGCCGCCGATACCGGGAAACGCCGCGGGGAAATCAAACGGAGTGATCTCTTGGTCCATGGTGGTGGGAATGATGGTGGTCGAGCCCGATTCCGCCTTTGCGGCCGGCGCGGTGACAACGGCCATAGGGGATGAGAGCGTGTAGGTTTTGCCCTGGTAGTCGAGCATAAAGCGCAGCTTGCACCCTTCCTCCAGAAGGCCCGAAGCTGCATCGAGGAACGTGTCTTCGAGCGTGAACGTCGCCAGATTATCCGCGCCCGATGCGCTGGCCTTGATCTGGCCGATCTGCGTGACGGTTTCGGTTGAGCTGCCCGCAGAGGGCATCACTTTATTGATATGCAACGTTGCCTGCCCGCCCTGCGGCAGATGAGCCTGCACGGTAAAAGCGTGCGTGTCGGGCTGGTCGTTTGCTGCTTCGTCCGCTGGCATTGCCATAAACGTGGCGTCGGCGTACTGGATGTCCCATTCGTCGAACGTGAGCTGTCGAAAGTACGGCTCGCCATCGGAGAGCGGACGTGTGGGTGCGGTAATAGCGGTGCCGCCCTGGATACGCGCAAGGGGAATCTCGACATCGCGGTAGCCCGCCATGCTAATGGAGATGCCGCCGTTAAAGTCGTACGCGTCGAGAAGCGTTGCCTCGTCCACGTAGCCTTCTGAAAGAGGGGAGACCTCAAAGATGGCCGTGCCTTCGTCATCGGTCGTGGCGGTGAGCTGCTTGCCTGCGGCATAGCGCGATATGAGCGTGACCTGGGCACCCGTGATGGGCGTATTCTTGTTGGCGACGTCGACCACGACCACACCAAACATGGTGCGCGAGAGCACCAAGACCTTGAAGGGATCATCTTCGTCGGCGTATGCCTCGGCGGGGGCGAACGGCAATATGAAGGCGTTTGCGCTTCCCGGCACGCGCGGCAACATAATGCTCGCCAGCGAGGACGCTCCGGCAACAAGTAACGAACGGCGATCAAGCATCTTTGGCTCCCATCCCGCAGGTATCGGTGGAAATAATCCAATTTTGCGAGAAGGCGCCCCGTGGCGGTAGTGCCGTTCAAGGGTCAAAATGTCCAAATTGATCGAGCGAAGCGCCGGGTTCCGGAACGCGTTCGATGCGCTTGGTAGTCCGGTCGCTAACGTAACATATGCGCGACCAGCTCGGCGCGTGTGCCGATGCCAAGCTTTGCGTATACGCCGGATAGGCGGTTTTTGACGGTGCCCGGCGATACTCCCATATGGCGTGCGATTTCGGCGTTGGTCCACCCACGACAGGCGAGCATGGCCATGGTGAATTCCGTGGTCGTTAGATCGTCGGCAACGTCCTCGCCCGAATCGGGGTTGTGGATGCGCCGCCAGCCGTAGCTGAAGCGGTACGTGATCTCGATGATGCGCGCGAAGTCGTCAGGGTATTTCGTTTTTAGGCATGCCTCGATAAGCCCCTGTAAAAGGCCGTGATGCTCGCCAATGAGCTCAATAAGGCCGTCGGGACGCGCAATGTTCCAAGCAACTCCGAAGTGCGTTTTTGCGGCGTCGATGTCCTTGAGGCTCATGCATGCCATGGAAGCTGCCAGGTGCAGGAACAGTTCCGAGATCGGATAGCTCCCCTGTTTCATGATCAGGGCGTTTTCCGCCATGCCCAGACTGCGGCCATATTCGCCGCGCAGGTACAGGGCATGCGCCATCACGTAGCTGGCGAACAGGCGCAGGCCTTCGGGCAGATGCGCCGCAAGCGGATAAAACTCTTCGGCAGAATACGGGGAAGACAAGTGCAGCAGGACGCTTGCGGCCGAGGCGAACAGGATATGCGTGGCGTGGATAGCGGATGATTCCTCGTCGGCCGGCGTATCGAGGATGCCAGCAAGGCACCGGCGGGCGTTGGCGATACGGTTGAGCGACAGACTGGCGTATCCGCAGATAAAGCATGCGGAATAGCGCAGTGCGGAATCGGTGGCGTCAATATAGGGGCGTGCTGTCTCGGCGGCGAGGGTGGCCTGTCCGCGAAAGTACAGCGCTTCTGCCGTGGCGATGGTGCGTGAATCGGGGTCGGGAATGCCTGCAACCGCAGCGTCAATCTGCCCTGGCACAAAGGCGGTGCACATCAACGGCATGGGAACGCATGGGTAGCCATCGCAGTCCATCTTCCATCTCCCAACAGCTGGCAACAATAGCAGCAATTGTACTCCTGTTGCTCGGGACCCCTTTCGTTTTACTGTTCGGTTAATGCTGCGGATCGTTTTGGAAGGCTTGCGAGCATGGTAGTCCCGTTCTCGGAACTTGCTTCGACCTCTACAGCGCCACCGTGAAGCGCCGCAATCTCCCAAACGAGCGCTAGTCCGAGTCCTGCGCCGCCGTATGCCCTGCTGCGGGATTTATCCAGGCGAAAGAACGGCTGGAAGATGCTCTCACGGTACTGCTTGGGTATTCCCGGGCCCTGGTCCTCGACTCGCAGGAACACATGGCTGTCGTTGTCGCAGATGGAGACGTTGACAGTCGAGCCGGTGCGGCTGTAACGGATGGCATTTTCGACCAGGTTAAACACCAGCCTATAGAGGAGCGTGTCGCTCCCGATTACTAAAGCGTCTCCAGCACAATTGAGGGCTATGCCCTTATTTTCGGCAAGTGGCGCAAGGTCGGTGAGGACCTCTTCGGACAAAGGACCAAGTTCCACATCGTCCTCGCAAGGGACGCTGCGGAGCTCACTCATCTCGAGCAATACCTTGGCCATTCGAGACATGCGCTCGGTTTGTTCTTGTAGCAGGCCGAGCAGCTCGGCTGTTTCGGGTTGCAAACCGGAGTGCTCGGAGATGAATAGTTCAATCTGTGCTTGCATAAGGGCGAGCGGGGTGCGCAGCTCGTGTGCGGC
>DBFOIV010000153.1:0-3847 GCA_048489175.1 Collinsella sp.
CCGCGTGGGGCACGACGGCGACGTCTTTACGTACGCAACGCCTGCGGAAAAGCCAAACAAGCTAACCTGTGTGATCCCCGGGTTCTGTATCTAGGCGGCGGGCGTCTTGCCGTGACGGGACCCCTCCCCGGCAATTGTCTCGATCTGTAACACTAGCTCGGCAGATACAGGTCTAGATGTTACAGATCGAGACAAACCCCAACCCCGCGAGACAACGTCTCACTCAGTAACAGTAAAGGGTCAAAAACCTCTCTAGATGTTACAGATCGAGACATTTGAGTTGACCGCGGACGGTCTGTCTCGATCTGTAACAGTTATTCGGCAAAATCGGGTCTAGTTGTTACAGATTGAGACATTAGACCGGCTACGGCCCGCCGACCTGGCCATCAGCTCAACCAATAACGAAATGTCATACATTTCAATCTCCACTAGACACCCCCAGGGGGTATGGGTGTATAGTATCGGCAGGTTAACAATTCCAACACCGAACTACAGAAAGGAGAAGCCATGGCTCAAGATAAATTCGATGTGGGTGGCATGACGTGTGCCGCCTGCCAGGCGCACGTAGACCGTGCCGTGAGCAAGCTCGACGGCGTCGAGAGCGTCGCGGTCAATCTGCTCGCCGGTTCCATGCTGGTGAACTATGACCCCGCGCAGGTCACCCCCGACGACATCTGCACCGCCGTCGATCGCGCTGGCTACTCGGCCTCGCCCGTCAGCACGGGCACCGACGCTGTCCAAAGCGGAAGTGCGCAAGCCAGGTCCGGCGCCGCCCATATGGAGTCGCCCACCAAAAAGTTGGAGGCCGCCGCCTCTGCCATGCGCACCCGCCTCATCGTCTCGATCGTCTTCCTCATCCCACTGTTCTACATAGGCATGGGGCACATGCTCGGCTGGCCGCTGCCCGGCATCTTCACCGACCACACCCACAGCATGACGCTCGCTCTCACCGAGCTCGTCCTGCTCATTCCCATCGTCTACGTCAACAACGCGTACTTTATCAACGGGTTTAAATCGCTCGCGCACGGCGCGCCCACCATGGACGCCCTCATCGCCGTCGGCGCCACCGCGTCCATCGCCTGGTCGCTCTACGCCATGTTCATCATGGCCGACCAGCTAGCCGCAGGTCAGGTCCACGAGGCCATGATGACGGGCATGGACAACCTGTATTTTGAGAGCGCCGGCACGATCCTGTCGCTGGTCACCGTGGGCAAATATCTCGAGACGCGCAGCAAATCCAAGACCGGCGGCGCCATCGAGGCGCTCATCGACTTGGCGCCCAAGACCGCGACCGTCGTGGCAGAGGACGGCACCGAAACCACCGTCGATGTCGACGCCATCCTTCCCGGCCAGGTCCTGCGCGTGCGCCCCGGCGAGTCCATCCCCGTCGATGGCGTGGTGCTCGAGGGCAGCTCGGCCGTGGACGAGAGCGCGCTCACCGGCGAGTCCATCCCCGTGGAGAAGACCGCCGGCGACACTGTCAATGCGGCCACGGTCAACCGCACGGGCTCGTTTACCTTCCGCGCCACGCGTGTGGGCGCCGACACGTCGCTCGCCAAGATTATCCAGCTCGTCGAGGACGCCAACGCCACCAAGGCGCCCATCGCCCGCATGGCCGACAAGGTCGCCGGCGTGTTCGTGCCCGTAGTATTCGCGATCTCGGCCGTGACTTTTGTGGCGTGGATGGTGCTGACCGGAAGCGTCAACGAAGCGCTTACCTCCGCCGTCGCCGTGCTGGTGATCAGCTGCCCGTGCGCGCTGGGCCTGGCCACGCCCGTCGCCATTATGGTCGGCACCGGCAAGGGCGCCGAGATGGGCATTCTCTTTAAGAGCGCCGAGGCGCTGGAGAACCTGCGCAGCGTGGGCACCGTGGTGCTCGATAAGACGGGCACGGTCACCCGCGGCAAGCCTGCCGTGACCGATATCGTGGTAGCCACGCGCGCTGACGGCTCGCCCGCCATGAGCGAAAAGGCGCTGCTCAAGTTGGCCGCCGCGCTGGAACGCTCAAGCGAGCACCCGCTGGCCGAGGCGATTATGGCCGAGTGCGAGACACGTGGGATCGTCGCGCGCATGGTCGAGGACTTTGCCGCCGTGCCCGGACGAGGCGTTACGGCGCGCGAGGGGCAAAACGCCATTGCAGCCGGCAACGTACGCCTGATGGACGAGCTGGGCGTTGCCGTGCCCGCGGGTCTTGCCGAACAATTTGCCGCCGAGGGCAAGACGCCGCTGTTCTTTGCCAAGAACGGCGAGCTTGCCGGCACCATTGCCGTGGCTGACGAGGTCAAGGAGACGAGCGCCGGGGCCATCGCCGCACTGCGCTCGCTTGGCGTCGACGTGCGCATGCTCACCGGCGACAACCGCGTGACGGCCGAGGCCATCGCCCGCCGCGTGGGACTGAACAGCAAGCAGGTCATCGCCGACGTCCTCCCCGCCGACAAGGAGCGCCACGTGCGCAATCTGCAGGATGCGGGCAGCAAGGTCGCCATGGTGGGCGACGGCATCAATGACTCCCCCGCCCTGGCGCGCGCCGACGTGGGCCTTGCTATCGGCACCGGCGCCGACATCGCCAAAGAAGGGGCTGATGTGGTGCTCATGCGCAGTGACCTCATGGATGTTGCGCGGGCCATCGAGCTTTCGCGCGCCACGATCCGCAACATCAAGCAGGACCTGTTCTGGGCGCTGTTCTACAACGGCATCGGCATTCCGCTGGCGGCGGGCGTGTTCTTCCCGCTCACCGGATGGCAGCTCTCGCCGATGTTTGGCGCTGCGGCCATGAGCCTGTCGAGCGTATGTGTCGTAAGCAACGCTCTGCGCCTAAAATCCTTTAAGCCCAAAGTGGCAAAATAGGATCGCCATTAAGTCCATTTAGAACGGGTTTTCCAGGTGCCCGAGATTGACCTGAAAGAGGAGCGACGCGTACTTTGGTACGCGAGCGACGGCTTGAAGGTCAAGGTCGGGTGCCTGGGAAAGCCGACACAACAGAGAGGAATACCCATGCGTTTCACAATTAAGACTTCCGGCCTTATGTGCGGCCACTGCGACGCCACCGTCGAGACGGCGTTGCTCAACGTGGCCGGCGTGACCGACGCCGACGCCGATCACGAGACTCAGACCGTACAGGTGGAGTGCGCCGACACCGTGACCGCTGAGCAGCTCGCTGCCGCCGTCGAGGGCGCCGGCGAGAAGTTCCACGCCCTTTCGGTGACCGCCGCATAACGACCCGCACGTACCCCCGACCAGAAACGAGGACCCGCCATGATGGCAGACCATAAATCGGTGACCCGCATGCTCAAGACGGCACGCGGTCAGATCGACGGCATCCTGCGGATGGTCGAGGAGGACCGCTACTGCGTCGATATCTCCACACAGCTCATGGCCACACAGGCGCTCCTCGCGCGCATTAACGCCGACGTGCTCAAGGCGCATATCGAGGGCTGCGTGACTTCGGCAATCGAATCGGGCGACGAAGACCTCAAAGCCGCCAAACTCGCCGAAATCGAACGCGTCGTCGACAAACTCTCCAAGTAATTGGGGCATTGGGGACAGGTACGTTTGCACCGTCTTGGTATTCCGGGGACAGGTATGTTTGCACCACATTGGTGCAGATTAACCTGTCCCCCTTGCTCTAAATCGGGTATAAAGGCGTGCAGCATATCGAACGAAAGGCAATTTGCATGAATGACTTTATGAAGGGTCGCAATGGTGCCGATGAACTCACCATCGTGATGGGTTTTGCCGGCATCGTCATCGCGATGATCGGATCGATAGCCCGCATCCAGTGGCTCAGCTGGATTGCCATCGCCGTAATCGTGATTGGCGTGCTGCGCGGCCTGTCCAAAAATATCGA
>DBFOIV010000154.1:0-9797 GCA_048489175.1 Collinsella sp.
GCCTCGGCAAAGGCGGCGCGGATCTGGTCGAAGTCGTTGCCGTCGGCGAGCTCCACCACGTGGAACTTAAAGGCGCGGAACTTGTCGGCGAGCGGCATGGGGTCGTTGACCTCCTCGACGGGGCCGTCGATCTGCAGGCCGTTGTGGTCGACGATCACGCAGAGGTTATCGAGCTGCTGGTTGCCGGCAAACATGGCGGCCTCCCAGACCTGGCCCTCCTCGCTCTCGCCATCGCCCAGCAGGGCGTACGTGCGGTAAGTATCGCCCCAGTGCTTGGCGGCAACCGCCATGCCCACGGCGGCGGAAATGCCCTGGCCGAGCGAACCGGTGGACATGTCAACGCCCGGGGTGTCGTTCATGTTGGGATGACCCTGCAGGTGACTGCCGATGTGGCGCAGCGTCTCGAGATCCTCCTTGGGGAAGAACCCACGCTCGGCGAGCACGGCGTACAGGCCCGGAGCGCAATGGCCCTTGGAGAGCACAAAACGATCGCGGTCGGCCTTGCGGGGATCGGCCGGGTCGACGTTCATTTCCTCAAAATACAGATAGGTCATGATATCGGCAGCGCCGAGCGAACCGCCCGGATGGCCGGACTTGGCAGCGTGCACGCCGGTGACGATGCCCTTCCTTACCTCGTTGGCAACCTTTTTGAGCTCTTCGTCGCTCATTGTGCCTTCCTTTCATCCTCATTAGACAAAATGCGCACGGCACCGAAGGTAATCCCAACACAGCCGCAATGCACGTACGTCATTCATTATGCTGGAAACTGATGGCTTTACCAGAGTTTTTATCATTATTTGAACAATTTAGCAGGCAGAACCGCTGATGAAACGGTTTATCAATGTGAACGTCTTTTGGATGGAACGCGGTCGCCCCTACGCGTTAATGTCCTTAAAGCCCTCGCCGAAGGCTTCCGTAACGTCGGCAACCGTCACGATGGCATGAGGATCGCGCTCGCGCACGATCGTCTTGAGGGTATTGAGCTCTCGACGGCTCACGATGACCATAATCACCGGCTTCTCGGCACCCGAATACATGCCAGTCGCCTTAAACTTGGTACAACCACGACCCAGGCCATACATGATATCGGCAGCGATATCAGGGAACTTGTCCGAGATGATGAGGACCATACGGCGTTTGTTGCCACCATCGACCACGGCATCGATCACGTAGCCGCTAATGACCATCGAAAGGCCTGCATATAGTGCGTTTTCGATTGAAAAGACCGGAGCCGACAGCGCGCATACGGCAACATCGATCGCCATGACGGTCGAGCCCACCGGCAGCGAGGTGTTACGCGAGATGATTTGGCCAATCGTGTCCGAGCCGCCGGTGTTGGCGCCGGCGCGCAACACCATGCCGTAACCGATGCCCGTAATAATGCCGCCCCACATAGCGGGAAGCATCAGGTCCGCATCCGCCAGAGGTGCTACAAACGGGGCGAACAGATCGGTAAAGAAGCCCAGAAGCACAAAGCCCGTCGCGGTCTGCACCACGTAGAACATGCCGCCCTCGCGCATAACGACCAGCAGCAGCAAGGCATTCATCACGATGGTCTGGATACCGACGGGAAGCGACACGCCTCGCGCCGCGCCGACCGCCTGGATAATAGTCGCAAGGCCCGTAACGCCACCGGCGGCAAGACCGTTGGGAATCAAAAACAGGTCGGTCGCGATGGCGGCCAAGGCACACCCCAACATGATCTGGGGCAGGTCGTGAAAGAAGTTCATCGAAAGAATGCGCTTGATGTCCAGACGATATGCCATGCTGCCTCCCTCAAAAAAGCGCACCCAAACGGATGCGCTTTGAACTTCTTCTTGTATTCGATTCTACCGATTCGCCGGACAAAAACCACCCCTGCGCAGGGTTTGTTCTGGATACAAACCCGTCCAACCGTTGGACTTGGCATCGGCTTGAAGCCACGATGTTTTAGACCTCCGAGCCTTCTGCATCGGCGTTGCCGGTCGCCCAACGGTGATAGCCAATTACAAACGGATCCAGATCACCGTCGTCAAGAACGGCCTCGACGTTGCTGGTCTCCACGCCCGTGCGCAGGTCCTTAACCATCTGGTACGGGTAGAGCACGTAGCTGCGGATCTGGTTGCCAAAACCAATTGTGGTCTTGGGTCCGCGAATCTCATCCAAGGCCTCGGCGCGCTTTTCGAGCTCAATCTCGTACAGACGCGCCTTGAGGATCTGCATGCACGCGGCCTTGTTTTGAATCTGGCTGCGCTCGTTTTGACACGTGACCACGATACCGCTGGGGAAATGCGTCACGCGCACGGCGGAGTCGGTGGTGTTGACGCCCTGACCGCCCGGGCCGCTTGCGTGGTATACGTCGACGCGAATGTCATCGGGATTAATCTCGATATCGATATCGTCGGGTAGCACCGGAATGACCTCGACGCCGGCAAACGTAGTCTGTCGGCGCTTCTTGTCGTCGGTGGGGCTAATGCGAACCAAGCGGTGGACGCCGGCCTCGGCGCGCAGCATGCCAAATGCGTCCTTGCCCTCGACGGTAAAGGTCGCGCGGTCAATGCCGATGACCTCGGCCGCGGGACAGTCGTTGATGGTGACCTTCCAGCCGCGACGCTGGCAGTACTTCATGTACATCTTAAAGAGCATGAAGGTCCAGTCCTGGGCCTCCAGACCACCCTGTCCGGGCTTGATGGTCACAATGGCATCGCCGTGATCGAACTCACCGGTAAACCAGCTCGAAAGCTCAAGCTCATCGATGGCCCGGGCCAGGCGCTCAGCCGTGGCTGTAGCCTCCTCGCGAAGGGCGACGGCGTCGGGGTCATCCCCCATCTCCTCGGCAAGCTCCAGCGCGGCGCGGGCATCGGAAAGCTCGCCGCGCGCGGTGTCCACGGCAGCGATATCTTCCTTGGTACGCGCGATCTCCTCCATGGTGGCACGGGCGGCGTCGGCGTCATCCCAAAAGCCAGGGGCAACACTTTTGGCCTCGAGCTCGGTCACGCGCGTGCGCTTTTCGTCCAGGTGGAGATACGACTCGACCTCGCCGAGCCGGTCCGCGAACGCGTCCAGCTCGGCGGGCGTTACCTCTAAAGCCTCAGCCATTAACGATTCCTGCCGTGGCAGTACTTAAACTTCTTGCCGCTACCGCAGGGGCACGGGTCGTTGCGGCCCACGTTAACGTACGGATCGTCGCTCTCGGACTTGCGATAGGTGGTCACCTTGCCACCGTTGTTGACGGCAGCCGGACCACCCTGGACAGCCGTGCGGGCCTGCACCTGCGCCTGCTTGCGCAGCACCGAGTCGCCGTTGTCACCATCGACCTCGGCAGGACCGGAGAAGCGCGCACCCTCGAGCGCGGGCTCCTCCTTGTGCTCCACGGCACGCGGGGCAGCCTTGATCTCGATGCGCAGAACCGTGCGCAGGTAATCCTCATACATGGTATCGACGAGTATCTGGAACGCGCCGTAGGCCTCGGTCTTGTACTCAACCAGCGGGTCGCGCTGGCCAAAGCCGCGCAGGCCGATGCCGGTCTTGAGGTAGTCCATCTCCTGCAGGTAGTTCATCCAGCGGGTATCGATGACGCGCAGCATGACCTGGGTGTTGAGCTCGCGCATCAGGTCCTCGCCCAAGCGCTCGGCCTTCATGTTGTAGCACTTCTCTACGTAAGCCAGGACATCGGCAGCCAGGGCCTCAAAATCCTCGTCGGGGAACTTCGGCGTATCGATGTGACCGGTGAGCTCCACAACCCACTTGCGCAGGCCCTCCAGGTCGCGCTCACCATCGTGGCTGTCCTTGGTGCAGAACTCCTGCACGCAACGGTAGACGGTATCGTGCATGACCTCGGTGATGTGGTCGGTCAGGTCCTTGCCGTCCAGAATCTTATTGCGCTCGGCGTAGATGACCTGGCGCTGCTTGTTCATAACGTCGTCGTACTCAAGGACGCTCTTACGCATGGAGAAGTTGATGCTCTCGACCTTGTGCTGGGCGCTCTCAACGGCCTTGGAGATGATCTTGTGCTGGATGGGCATGTCGTCGCCCATGTCGGCCGTGACCATCATCTTGGAGACGCGGTCCATCTTGTCGCCGCCGAACAGGCGCATGAGGTCGTCCTCGAGCGACAGGTAGAACTGGGTCTCGCCCGGATCGCCCTGACGGCCGGAGCGGCCGCGCAGCTGGTTGTCGATACGGCGGGACTCGTGGCGCTCGGTGCCGATAACGGTCAGGCCACCGGCGGCAAGCACGCGCTCGCGCTCGGCCTTGCAGGTCTCCTTGGCCTCGGCGTTGAATTGCTCGAGCTGCTCGGGCGTCACGTCCTCCATGGTCAGGCCCTCGTACTCCAGGCGCTCGCGCACCAGCTCGTCGGGGTTGCCGCCCAGCAAGATGTCGGTACCACGACCGGCCATGTTGGTGGCGATGGTCACGGCGCCGTAACGTCCGGCCTGGGCCACGATGTGGGCCTCGCGCTCGTGGTGCTTGGCGTTGAGGACCTCGTGTGCGATGCCGCGCTTGGTAAGGGCGGCGGACAGCTTCTCGGAGCTCTCGATGGAGACGGTGCCCACCAGGACCGGCTGGCCCTTGGCGTGACGTCGCTCGACATCGTCGGCGACGGCGTTGTACTTGGCCTGAATGGTGCGGTACACCAGGTCCTCGTGATCCACGCGCTGCACGGGCTTGTTGGAGGGGATGACCTCGACGGGCAGCTTGTAGATCTCGCGGAACTCGGCATCCTCGGTAAGTGCCGTGCCGGTCATACCGGAGAGCTTGTCATACAGGCGGAAGTAGTTCTGCAGGGTGATGGTGGCGAGTGTCTGGTTCTCCTCGCGCACGAGCACACCCTCTTTGGCCTCGATGGCCTGATGCAGGCCCTCGGAGTAACGGCGGCCTTCCATAATGCGGCCGGTGAACTCGTCGACGATCTTGACCTCGCCGTTGGTGACCACGTACTGCTTGTCGCGGTGGAACATGTACTGGGCCTTTAGCGCCTGCTGCAGGTGGTTGACCAGCTGGCCGGAGAGATCGGCATAGATGTCATCGATACCCAAGCGGCGCTCGATCTTCTTAAGGCCGCGCTCGGTGGCGGCAATGGTGTGCTTGGCCTCATCCATGACATAGTCGCCCGTGGGTTCAACGTCCTCGGTGGCGGTGAGCATGTCGTGCGACACGTCCTCACCGCGCTCCAGGCCGCGCACAGCACGCGCGAAGTCCTTGTAGGTGCTGGCGGACTTGGTGCCAGCGCCCGAGATAATGAGCGGCGTCCTGGCCTCATCGATCAGGATGGAGTCGACCTCGTCGACGATGGCGTAGTTGTGACCGCGCTGCACGCGCTGCTCGGGACGGGTAACCATGTTGTCGCGCAGGTAATCAAAGCCGAACTCGGAGTTGGTGCCGTAGGTGACGTCTGCCTGGTAGGCCGGACGCTTGAGTTCGAGCGGCATGTTGTTCTGGAGCAGACCGACGGTCATGCCCAGGTACTTGTAGATGCGGCCCATCCACTCGGAGTCGCGCTTTGCCAGGTAATCGTTGACGGTAACGACATGCACGCCCTTGCCGGCGATAGCGTTGAGGTAGCCGGCCAAGGTGGAGACGAGCGTCTTGCCCTCGCCGGTCTTCATCTCGGCGATCTGTCCCTCGTTCAGGGCCATGCCGCCGATGAGCTGCACGTCGAAGTGGCGAAGCCCGATGGTGCGCACGGAAGCCTCGCGTACGGCGGCGAAGGCCTCGGGGAGCAAATCGTCCAGGCTCTCGCCGGCGGCGTAGCGCTCGCGGAACTCCTGCGTCTTAGCGGCCAGCTCCTCATCGGAAAGCGCCTGGAACTCCGGTTCCAGCGCGTTGATCTTGTCGACTTTGGCCTGGTAGCGCTTCAGCTGCTTGCCCTCGCCCATCGTGAGCAGTTTGGAGAGAAATCCCATAGGTTGCGTCTTCTTTCTGTGGTCGGCGAGCGGTCATGGGGTCGGCGATCACCTCCCCTTCAACAACTCCCGTCGCCTTCGTTGGGCGGCCGCACGGGCCGCCTCGGTGCAAATCTGCTCCACTCTACCACAGAGCGCAGGTGGCGCGCCCAATTTCACAGGGTTTGCAAGGCGACGAGACCCCCTTCTGCGCCCGGTTGCGCCCGGTTGCGCCCGGCTGCGCCCGGCTGCGCCCGGTTGCGCCCGGTTGCGCTCTCCCGCACCGTTCTGCGCCCTTCTGCGCCGTCCAGCGCCGTCGCACCCCGACCCCTTCACGCTCCTGCACCGTCACACCCCGGCCCTTCGCGTCACTTCTTCAATCGTTGCCACTACTTTTCCCGACGGCATCTCGCTCGAAAGCCCACTCTCATACAGCCTTGCAGTCTTCGCGGAAATCGCTTGAAATCGACCACCGGCCAATCTCTCCTAACCAGATGCTTCTTTTTTCGAGTTGTTAGAGTTTAGAGCCAATTCACATCACTCTACCCCGCAGTGGTTTTGAGATTGATATACGTATTAAGATATTTTTTTAAATACTTTAGCATATACAGTCGTTCAGATTACAGATTTATGCGAGCGCCAGCTCCGCAAACGTCTAACAACTCAAAATTTTTGCCTCAAACCAAACCAGACATTGTCTCAGGTATGACAAATGAACAAACTCATGGCGTTAGTGCATTTGGTTCAGCCCCGCATCTCGGCCTTTCGCCTCGGCCGCCCACTTCGCCCCACCTCCTCACACGCACTTGCGCAGTTCGCTGCGAAGCCTCATATGGCGATCGAGTTGCTTTCCGTTGAGCCGCTTGAAATCACAGCCAGCTGCGCGAAATGCATGCAGAATTGTCTCTTGGAATTCGAAAACATTCTCAAGCTGACTCGCCGTGATTGATCTTATCTCCAATCCCTGAGCAGCCAGCGCGCTCCTGCGACGCGAATCACGGGAAAGGCGAGAGCTGCTCCCATGGAACTGCGAGCTATCGTATTCAAGTGCCACGCCGCGCTCGGGCCATAGCACATCGCATACCAACGACGAGCCATGAGCGATACGCTCCGGCTCTCGCCTCAACTTGATCGGCTCATTAAGACGCGCACCCCTCATGCCGAATCCGCCGTAATTACGCGGCGCAGTCGCTATGATCGCCAAGGACGTCTCAGCTGGCGAAGCCGACTTTGCCAGAACGTATCGCGCAGCCGTCTTCGCCGGCGCCGACCCCTTGAAGCCACGCAAATGGCTGCAGAAGGCAACCAGCCGATTCGGCGAGCAGAGCGGATGTCGCACAAGATACTCGCTGGCCTCGACAGGATAGCAACCGCATAGCTCATAGCCCAATGACAGAAGCGCGCCAAAGGGAAGCAACGATGCCATCTGGGCAAAAACGAGTTCCGGAGCACAAACGTACACACCCCGCGCGATTTTAAGGAAAGACCCTTTCGGATATGTTGCCGAGCTGTGGTGATACGTCAACCCGTCCGCAGTACGCACCCCGGGCTTGCGATGCCCGAGCACATGGAGAACTTTTCCGGCGCCACTCGAACTATCAGCGAGTCCAGGCTCTTTCGAGCGCTTCGACGAATGCGTCTCCGACAAGACAACGCGACAAGCGCCAAGCAGCTCAGTGAGTTCTTCCGGCACACCATCCTCTAGCGCACCATCAATAATTTCGACAACGGTGCGTTTTGCTGAGGACGAATCCACCAGAACGGCCGATGACGGAAAGATCCGAAAAGGCAGATCATCGGTCTGTATCGTCTTACGACAATGGAAAAGATGCAAGGCAATGCCATTGCGAGCGGACCACAACCTCCAGAATTCCAAAGCAGTCTCATGACTTAAGCAGATGCACCGCATTTCCCCTCCTTTACTTAATAATGTATTACTGTATGCTATATCACAATCGAGCGAAATACACCAGAGGGAAATTCGTCTGCGAAAGATGCGGTAATCGAGCAATTGGTCGCAGAAGCAAACTCGGGACAAGAACAAGCGGAGGCCCACTCCGTCTGGGATCAAAGCACGCAAGGGCAAGCGGAGGGCCATTCCGTCCGAGCGCAAAGGACACTAGGGCAAGTGCGATCCCGTTCCGTCCGGGATCAAAGCATTTCAATCAGCGAACTAAAATGGCGCAAGATTTTCGAGTTGTTAGAGTTTCGCAGACAGCAGCCCCACCCCCCCTACGATGTCTCGTTTTCCACATCACATCTCTGACCTGGGGCTATTCACCATATTCGGATACATTGACGAACGTCATGGCGACCTACCTCGGCATAGCGCCGAACAAAAGTCTAACAACTCGAAATTACCGTCCGAGAATTTGGCGGGAGTTGGCAGGAGCAAGACCGCCAGAGGCAAAATAGTCAACAGCGGGACCGGGGCAGCCCGGGCGCGGGCTGCAGGCAGATAGGCCAGAAGGATCCGGGCGCAAGCTGCAGGCAGGAGAAACCGGGGCAGCCCGGGCGCAAGCTGCAGGCAGAGGGGGCCAGGCAAGGCCAAACGCAAGCTGCAGACAAGTGCGAAGTAGCCCGGACAGAACCACGGAAAAACGGGGAGGGCCCGCCATAGCAGGTCCTCCCCGAAAGTACGTCAACAAAGACGAAGCATCCTGCGAGACCCAAGCATCATGGCGGCCCCTCTCCCGACGAGACATCGCCGCCCACCAATGTGAGACCCACAAGGCCCGGGCATCGCGGCAACCCCTCCCGAAACATGATGGCGGAGACTTCGGCCCATGCAAGCGAGCAGCCCGTAACGCCCCAGTAAATGCCGCGGAGAGACTAGTACTCCTCCAGATCGGCGGGGTTCACGCGGCCGCGGAAGGTGCGGTAGATGACCACGTGGTACACGAGAACGAGCGGAAGCCCGATGCACAGGATGATGGTCATCCAGGTGAGCGACAGCTCCGACGATGCGGCGTTGGCCAAAGTGATGGCCGGCCCCACGGAATCGGCCGTGGCGTTCACGAGCACGGGGAACATGGAACAGGCCAGAAGCGCCACGAGCGCGATCATGGACGCGGACTGGGCCAGAAACGCCTTCAGGTCGTCCCCGGACGTCTTGCCCACGACGAGCGAGGCCAACAGCCCCACCACCACAAGCGCCGCGAACAGCCACCGCAGGATGCCCAGGTTCGGATCCATCTCGGGCCCGACAAGGACGAGGGCGTACACGGACACCACGGCGAACAGCGCAAGCGCAATCACCTGCAGGGGCAGGCGCAGACGAGCGGCGCGGGCCTGAAGGCAAGAGGGCAGCGGCGCCTTCAGCGCGGCCCAGCAGGCACCGGCGGCCAAAAACATCGCCAGGCCCAAAAGCCCCGTCAGCAGCGTGAAAGGCGTGATGAGGCCGATCAGGGGCACGCCGGCGTAATCGCCCGCGGCGTCCATGGGGATGCCGGCGAAGATGTTGCCCACCGCCACGCCGAGCAGCAGCGCCGGAAGCAGAGAGCCCACAAAGAAGCACGCGTCCCAGAGCTTTCCCCAGGACGGATCGCCGGCACGGAACTCGAAGGACACGGCACGCACGATAAGGCCGAACAGCACCAGCATGACGGCCAGGTAGAACCCGGAGAACGTCGTGGCATAGGCGTCCGGGAAGGCGGCGAACAGCGCGCCGCCCGCCGTGAGCAGCCACACCTCGTTGCCGTCCCACACAGGCCCTATGGCCCGGCGCAGCACCGCGCGCTCCTCGTCGTTTTTGGCGATGAAGGGCGACAGCACGCCGATACCCAAGTCGAACCCGTCAAGCACGAAATAGCCCGCGATAAGCACGAAGATGAGGAAGAACCACAGCACGCTTAAGAACTCCATCATGGCTACTCACCTTCCTTCTTGCTATCGCCCGCGGCGGCGACGGCCTCCGCAACGACGACATCGCCC
>DBFOIV010000155.1:0-6213 GCA_048489175.1 Collinsella sp.
TTTGGCATGGGAGCCTCCCAACCTCGTTGCGGCGCGGCTGCGCCTATGGCACTTCGACATCATTGTCGCAGCCCCGACCCGCGGTCACGAGCGGGGGCTCCTATCTTTTTAGTGCCCTCGGATTGGGTCATAGTGTCTGTCGGTGCCATAGCATCGGCGTTGCTGTGGCTGTCGGAAATGATCCGTTGGGGACGGAGGAAAACGGATCATTTTTTATCCTGGTGCATTGGTGTATTGGTGCAAGGGGGCAGGTTTCCTTTGCGCCAGTTTCTGTCGAGTCGGTGCTTCTTGCGGGTTGCCCGTATAATGGGTTGCGTATGAACCGCAACCAAGGAGTTCCAGTTTATGGACCAGAGCCTTTTTAAATTCGATCTGATCGCCGAGGATCCGACGACGCATGCGCGTGCCGGCGTGCTTCACACCCCGCACGGCGACATCGAGACGCCGATCTTCATGCCCGTGGGCACCAAGGCAAACGTCAAGGGTATTCCTACCGAGACCGTCAAACAGCTCGGCGCCCAGATCGTGCTTGCCAATACCTATCACCTGTCCATGCGTCCCGGCGAGGACACCATCGCCGAGCTGGGCGGACTGCACAAGTTCATGAACTGGCACGGCCCCATCCTCACCGACTCGGGCGGTTTCCAGGTCTTCAGCCACAACGATGCCGTCAAGCTCACCGACGAGGGCGTGCGCTTTATCGTCAACGACTATGACGGCCGCCATGTGTTCTGGACGCCCGAGGACAACATGGAAATCGCCATGAAGCTCGGTTCCGACATCTGCATGCAGCTCGACCAGTGCCCGGGCTATCCCGCCACGCGCGCCTACGTTGAGCGCGCCGTTGAGCTGTCGAGCATGTGGGCTGAGCGCTGCTATAAGGCGCATACCCGCGACGACCAGGCGCTCTTTGGCATTGTTCAGGGCGGCATGCACCTAGATCTGCGCCTGCGCTCGCTGCGCCATCTGGAGGAGTGCGGCGACTTCCCCGGTTACGGCATTGGCGGCTACTCGGTGGGCGAGGACCACGAGACCATGTTCGAGACCCTGGCACCACTCGTAAGCGAGTACATGCCCAAGCACAAGCCGCGCTACCTGATGGGCGTCGGCAACCCCACCACCCTCGTGCGCGGCGTGGGCGTGGGCATCGACATGTTCGACTGCGTGCTGCCGACGCGCACGGGCCGCATGGGTACGGCGTTCTCCAGCGAGGGTCGCCTCAACTTCCGCAACGCCCGCTTTGCGCACGACGATGGCCCCATCGATCCCACCTGCACCTGCCCGGTGTGCACGGGCGGCTACAGCCGCGCACTCATTCGCCACATGGTCACGCAGAAGGAGATGCTCGGCGGCATTCTGCTGTCGATGCACAACATCTACTACCTGCTCAACCTTATGCAGCGTGCCCGCCAGGCCATTATCGAGGGCCGTTACGGCGCGTTTGTGAGCGACTGGATGAACAGCCCTGCCGCGGTGGATTACTAAGGGCGACAGACACGCTTGCAGAGCGTGGGCAACGGCAATGGTCGAGCGCCAGCCGGTCGTCGCATTCGCTAACACCGTGTGCACGACCGCTGACCGATAGCTTGCAAGCACTTGATACATCATGGGTACCATACCGAATAGTTGATGTTCGGGCGGGTGTTTGGCGCATGGCGTCGACCCCGCCCGTTTTTCTTTTTCTCGATAGGAGCACCCATGATTAAGAATGAGAACGTCGAGGGCGAGCCTGCCTACGACGAGACGTACCGCCGCGGCCCCGTGGTCATGCGCGGCCCCATGATTCCCAAGGACAACACCTACGCCAACCTGCTGGCGCCCGAAGATTCGACCGACTGGCTGCATGCCGATCCCTGGCGCGTGCTGCGCATTCAGGCCGAGCTTGTCGATGGCTTCGGCGCGCTTGCCGAGCTTGGCCCCGCAGTGACCATCTTCGGCAGCGCCCGCACGCCCAAGACCGATCCGCTCTACAAGGCGGCGCGCACCGTCGGCCGTAAGATTGCCCAGCGCGGCGTGGCGGTTATCACCGGTGGCGGCCCCGGCATCATGGAAGCGGCCAACAAGGGAGCGGCGAGCGTCAACGGCAAGTCAGTTGGCCTAGGCATTGAATTGCCGCACGAGCAGGGGCTCAACAAATACGTGAACCTCGGCATGGACTTCCGCTACTTCTTTGTGCGCAAAACCATGTTCGTTAAGTACAGCTCAGGCGCCATCGTATTTCCCGGCGGCTTTGGCACGCTCGACGAGATGTTCGAGGTTCTCACGCTGGTGCAGACGCACAAGGTCAAGCGCATGCCGCTCGTGCTGGTGGGCAGCGAGTACTGGCAGGGCCTGTTCGACTGGCTCAACGGCCCGGTGATGAGCGCCGGTATGATCAGCCCGCTCGATCCGGATCTGGTACACATTACCGACGACCTCAACGAGGCCGTTGACATTGCCCTGAGCGGGCTGATGTAGGGTAGCAAAAATGGAACGGGGCTAAAAAGACCGGTGCGTAACGTTACATGTCAGTCTTTTTAGCCCCGTCCCAAATGAACTGCTTCTAAGTTGCGGTGGAATAGGGATTGATTGACAGCTAATAAGCCAAAAACGGTCCCTATTTCACCGCAAATGATGTGGGCGTCCCTAGCGAGTTGGCTGGTAGCGGGGGCAGTAGCTGATGGCGATGGCGTCGACGCCTACATGGGTGGCGATGGTGCAGCCGATGGGGCCGGTGCCGGCGTCTACGTAGTCCTGGCCTGCGAGTGCCTCGTCGACAAGCTCCTGCTCCTCGGCGGCACCGGTCGTGAGCACGCGCACGCTGGAGCCCGGATGCTCGGCCAAAAACGCGAGGCAGTCTGCCATGGTGTTGGCGACGATGCGCTTGGCGCCGCGGCCCTTCTTGATGGCCTTGATCTCGCCCGACTGCCACTCCGGCGAAACGGCCAGGCGAATATTGAGCATCTGCGTGAGCTGGCCGGCGAGCTTGGGCGCGCGGCCGTTCTTAACGAGGTTCTCGAGCGTGCGGGGAATCAGCAGCAGGTGCGCGTCGGGCAGGGTCGCGCGGATCTGTGCCTCGGTCTCGTCCAGGCTGCGGCCGTCCTCGCGCATGGCGAGCGCGTACTCCACCAGCAGGCCCTCGGCACCCGAGCCGGTGCGCGAATCGATGCAGCGCACGTCGAGCTCGTGGGTCTCGGCGACCAGGCATGCGTTGGAATAGCAGGCGGACCATTCGCTGCACAGCGAGATAAAGATCGCGCTGTCGTGGCCGTCAGCACGCACGCGGTCAAAGAGTGCCTTGAACTCGCCGGCACTCGGCTGCGAGGTGTGCGGCAGCTGCTCGGAGCCGGCCATGCGGGCGACGTACTCCTCGGCGGTGATCTGTACCTGGTCGAGCAGGTCCTCGCCCTCGATAATCACATGCAGTGGAATGACGTAAATGCCAAGCTCTTGAGCACGGGCGGGGGAGATGTCCGACGTGGAGTCGGTTATGATGGCAAAAGACATAATTGCACCTTTCATTGGGGCGCTTGCGCGCCGCCTTCTGAGAGCAAAGTGCGACAAGTATAGTGGAGTCGTTCCACATTTCTAGGTTCAATTGTTGAATAGTCAACAGTTTGAAGTGTCGGTGTGGAAATCATCAACTGGGGAAGAGGAATGCCGATGGAGGCGTTGGAGATATACAGGCGGCCGGTTGTGCTGTTCGATTTTGACGGCACGGTGGCCGATACGGGCCGGGCGGTGATGAGCTCGACGCGCAAGACGTTGGCCGCGCGCGGGTTTTCGGAGGCGCAGATGGGTGACCTGCGCCGCATGATCGGGCCGCCCCTGTGGAAGAGCTTTCACGACTTTTATGGCTTCTCCCGCGAGGAGTCGCTTGTGGTGGCTGACGAGTACCGTGCCTTTTTTGATGAGCTGGGACCGGAAGAGTATCCCGTGTTCGATGGAATCCCCGAGCTGCTCGATGGCCTTGTCGCGCAGGGGCATCGCTTGGTCGTGGCGACGTCACGCATGGAGGCAAAGTGCATTGACATGGTGGGCGAGCTGGGGCTTTCGCAGTTTGAGGCGGTGGTTGGCATGAATCCGCCGCAGGGACGCGAGACCAAGGCCGATTCGGTTCGCGATGCCCTGGCGGCGCTCGGCGCGACGGCCGACGATGCCGTGATGATCGGCGATCGCTTTAACGATGTGGAGGGCGCACACGCGATGGGCGTGCCGTGCATCGGCATCTATTCGGGCGCGGCAGCGCCGGGGGAGCACGAGGCCGCGGGCGCCGATGCGGTGGTGCACTCGGTGGCCGAGCTTGCTAAACTTTTCGCTATCTAATAGACATAATGTGAGGGGCGGGCGTACCCGTCGCTCATTGGTAAGGAGGTCGTCCATGAATCAGGTGGAGCAGAGCGTCGCTGAGTATGTCGACGAGGTCTGGGAGGATGTCGTCGCTGATATCGAGCAGCTGGTGAGTTATCCTTCCGTGGCAGTTTCTGCCGATGCGGAGCCCGGCGCGCCGTTTGGCCGCCCGGTCCGTGACGCGCTCGATTGCGCGCTCGGCATCGCGCAGAAGCTCGGCTATCAGACGAGCGACGACGAGGGCTATGTGGGAATCGCCGATATCCCGGGCCGCGGCGACAAGCAGCTCGCGACTATCTGCCACGTGGACGTGGTTCCCGCCGGCCCTGGCTGGAACACCGATCCGTTCGCGATGGAGCGTCGCGAGGGCTGGTTGCTCGGTCGCGGCGTGATCGACGACAAGGGCCCGGCAGTGCTGTCGCTTTATGCCGGCGCGTACCTGCTCAAGCACGGCATTGTTCCGCGCTACACCTTCCGCGCGCTGCTGGGCTGCGATGAGGAAGTGGGCATGTCCGACGTTCACCATTATCTGGAGAACCACGCAGACCCCGACTTTTTGTTTACGCCCGATGCCGAGTTCCCGGTCTGCAATGCCGAGAAGGGCCAGTTTGGGGCGACGTTCGTGAGTCCCAAGATCGACGGCGGGCGCATCGTGTCGTGGAGCGGCGCCGAGGCGAGCAATGCCATTCCGTCGCAGTCCATCTGCGAGCTCGCGATTGCCGCCGATGAGCTGCCGGCGCCGGTCGAGAATGCTGACCGCCTGGAGATCACGGCTCTCGACAATGGTCATGTGCAGATTTTCGCCCACGGTATTGGCGGTCACGCCTCGATGCCCGAGGGGACGATCAATGCCGTCGGCCTGATCGTGTCGTATCTGCGCGCGGCCGAGGACGCGTTTGGTGCCCGCGGCGAGCGCCTGCTGACGCCTGCCGAGCACGAGTTTGTCAAGTTTTTGGCCTTTGTGCATGCGGACGCCTATGGTCGCGGCCTGGGTATCGACGCGACGAGCCCGGCGTTTGGCCCGCTCACCTGCAACCCCGGCGTCATCCGCGTGGTGGATGGCCATATCGAGCAGGTCATCGACGTGCGTTTCCCTGATAGCACGAGCGCCGATACCATCCGCGAGCAGCTCGAGCCGCTCGTGGGGCGCTTTGACGTGACGTGTCGCCTGGGTCATGCAAAGGTGCCGTTCTCGGTGTCTGCCGACGATCCGGCCGTGAAGGCGCTTATCGATACCTATAACGAGTTTACGGGCAAGCACGCCGAGCCTTTTGCCATGGGCGGCGGCACGTACGCGCGCAACTTTGCCCGCGCCGTGTCGTTTGGCCCCGAGGAGACCGGTCTGGAGCTGCCCGCATGGGGCGGCCAGATGCACGGCCCCAACGAGTGCGCCAGCGAAGAACAGCTCAAGCAGGCGCTCAAGATCTATATTGTTGCGATCCTCCGTTTGAATGAATTAGAGCTTTAAGGTCTCGCGGTTTCCCAATCTAAGTTGCGGTGGAATAGTTCCTAGAATGGGCCATTTGATGGCCAAGCAGGAACTATTTCACCGCAACTTTGTTTTTATTGGTGTAAAAGGCTGGCCATGTTTGGCGGCGGGTTTGTTATTCGTTTGTAAAGCCGAGCCGCGCTTGCGGTAAGGGTCTATCAAATGCCCGTAAGAAACCGCAGTTGGCGCGGACGCTACCCGGTCGGGGCCGTATCTTTCCAAACAGCAAAGCGGGCAGGGTGCCCGCGAGTCGCATGTATGAAAGGAAGATCATGCTCGATCAGGCTTATTCTCGTCGTCAGTTCCTCGGCCTCGCTGGTGGTCTTGCCAGCATCGTCGGTCTCGGTCTCGTTGGTTGCGGCGGCTCCGGCGCATCCGACGCCGCCGACAAGGGT
>DBFOIV010000156.1:0-4584 GCA_048489175.1 Collinsella sp.
TCGAGCGAAAACGCGCTCTCGACGCGACCGGTCACCGCAAAGTGCATCACGGCAATGTCGGCGAACATCTTAAAGAAGACCCCCAGGACCGCCGTGGCAATCATAGCCAGGACAAGCAGGCCAAGCGAGCCAAACAGCGCAGCCTCGAGCGCATAAGAGCCGTAATAAGAATACGAGCCCGCGGCGCCAATTACCACGCCCTCCACCAGCGAAAGCACTACACCGATAATGGGAATGGCAGCGATAAACTCGAGTACGACCGAAATAACGCTCGAAAAGATTCCGAGACCAAACGACGTGGAACGCATCAACGGACGATCCATGCCGTCATCGATCTTAAGCGACAGGTCGCGACCCCACTCGATGCCAAAGCCCGAACCGCACACGCTCGCCACGTAGGCAGCCAAAAAGCCGATGGCAGCCGCAATGCCGCCGATAACGGGGATGAACAGCACGAGTACCGACACGACACAGATAAGCGCCGGCAAAAAGGCAATCTGGCACACGCGCTGCAGCACGCCCGGAGTCTTGGTCATATCCTCAAACGCCTGAGCCGTGCAGCCCTTGGACGCGTTCGCGACAGGTTGAGGAACAAACTGCTGAGGCTGAGGCTGACCCTGAGGGGCGGAAGCTGCAGCACCGGCATTGGGGGCACCACACACGCCGCAGAACTTGTCGTTATCGCCCATGGGGGCGCCACACTGCGAACAGAACATCGAAATCATCCCTTCGTATCTAGAGCGAATCACCTGGATCGCAAACGATGTCATTGGCATCATTATCGCCCAATGTGGGGACAAATACTCTTAGATGACGTATTTGAAACGCGCGAGGCGCTTTTCGATTATTTGATGAGTGCGTCCGCGTTAGTTCGTTCCGCGGAAACCCTTGCCGACGATCTCGGAGCTGTCGACGATCGTGATAAAGGCACCCGGATCGACCTCGCGCGCATAACGGCGCAGCTGCACGGCCTCGCGACGGCTCAGCACGCTCATGATCACCGTCACGCACTTGCCCGAGAAGGCACCGTAGCCGCGACTGATGGTCGCCGTACGGTTGAGATGCTTGACGATAAACTCCTCGACCTTAAGGGGCTCGGAACAAATGATCGTGCAGACCTTACGAAGATGAATGCTCTCGATGGCCTTGTCGACCACAAGCGTCTTGGCAAACAGGCCGAGCACGCAATACAGACCGATACGCGGGCCGTACAAGAAGGCCGCGATGGTCACGATGCCGATATCGACCAGCAACAGCGCGCGACCAATCTCGAGTGTGGTACGGCGTTTGAGGATCATAGCGAGGATGTCCGTGCCGCCCGTCGAGGCGCCGATATCAAAGACGATGGCGCTGCCGAGCGCCGGCAGAATCACGGCAAAGCACAGGTCGAGCCACATATCGCCCGTCATCGAGACACTGGTCGGGATAAAGAGCTCGAAAAGCGAAACATAGGCGGACAGCGCAAACGAGGCGAAGACGCTCCACAGGATTGCCTTGCGTTCCAAAAAGATAAAGCCCAAGACGACGAGAACCGCGTTGATAATCCACATAAAGACGCCGACGGGCAGGGTCGGGAACAGCGTGGACAGAATGACCGACATGCCCGAGGTGCCGCCAAAAGCAAAGTGATTAGGGGTTTTAAACGCAACGATGGCAAAGGCCGTAAGAATCAGACCCAGATTGAGCTCGGCGAAAAAGCGCGGGAAGCCTGGCTCTTGGCTGCGCTTTTGGCCGGCACGCTCGCCGCGCTCGATATCGGTGCGATCGACCACGCGCTCCATCGGCACTACGGGAGGACGATGCACCTCCTCGGCAGCACGCGACGCCGCCTCTGCCGCAGCGGCCTCAATTGCCCATGCCTTGCTTTCTGTCTCGTGCTCGTCGGCCATTACGGCAACTCCTCGTTAACAATTTGGAAACAATGCGCTCATTAGGGTAACGCGGAACGTGGGGATTGCAACCCTTAGTTAGACGAGCGGTATGACTACATCGGGAGCGTACAGAAACGGCCGGCCACGCTTTTGCTTGCGCGGTCGGCCGTTTAACGTTTTCGCAGATAAAACCTGCCAAAATAAACATCCCTTTTTGGTAGGTTACTCGTGCTGGTTGGTGCGGTGCTCATACTCCTCGGGGGTGATGACGTCCTCGATGCGCAGGTTGACGCCTGCCACCTCAAGACCGGTCATCGCAGCCAGACGCTCGGTCACGCGCGCCTTAACGTCGTCGAAAATCGCGGGCGCATAGGCGCCGTACTCGATAATGACGGAAATGTTAACGACCACGCGGTTGTCATCGGTGACCTCGACTGTCACGCCCTTGGTCAGATTCTCGGCACCAAACTGCTCCTGCACAAAGTGCATGAGGTTGCCCTTCATGCCCAGGACGTGCGGTACCTCGCGGGTGGCCATGGCGACGATCTTCTCGATCACACCGTTGGAATAGGTCAGCGAGTCCTCGGACTCATCCGCTTCCCCATCATCCTCATCCGCATCGTCGGCGGGTTCGGCCTCGACGAGCGCCTCGTCCTCGAGCGTTACGTCCTCGGCCTCGGCGGTGACGGTCTCGTCTACCTCGAGCTCGGTATCGGCCACATCGACCTTCGTGTTAAAAGCCATGGTTCCTCCTTATGCCCACCGCACACGCGGCGGTCGAATACATGCTAGCGGCCGCTAAACAGACGGCCGAAGAAGTTGACGATCCCGTTCTCGCCGTCGCGGATCTGGCCAATCACGGCGCCGATCAGCACAAAGAAAGCGATGACGAGCGTATCCCACAGGCCGAGCGTGAGCACCAGCACGGCGAGCACAAAACCAGCGACGGCTCCAAGCGTGGTGTTGGGATGACGGACGGCATAGCTCCAGATGGCTGCCCCCGTACCCTTGATGAGACCCATGGCCTCATCAAAATCATCGGCGACCGCGTCATGTAACTCGGTACCCTCCACCTTAGGATCGACGACCTCGCCTGCCGGCGCGGCGCTCTGATCGATAGTCAGGCGCGGGGTGCGGACGGTCTTGTCTTGATTGGTATCACTCACCGGAAACCTCCACGGTCTGGACGGTAGTCTTGGACGGCAAAAAACGAACGCGCGCAGTCGTGCCCGGCGTGCCGAGCATGGTGTCGCAGGCCTCCTCGATACGTTGCTGCATCGCGGCTGCAAGGGAAGCCACGTCCCGGTCGTCGAGCGCGATGGCGTCGACCTTAAAACGGACGTGCGATTCGTCGGAGCCCTGCACGCGCGCCTCGACATGCTCGATCATCACTCGGTCGTCGCGCTCTGCCGCGGTGCGAGCACACGAGGAGAGGGCAGCGAGCGTGACCTCGATATTGCGCTCCCCCGCCGGATGCACGCAGGACGGCTCGCGACGAGCAAACATCAGGCGGAAGAAACCCACGAGCACGCCGAGTGCCACGACACCGCCGCACGCCGTAACAACGATGCGAGGCAGCGGATCGCGCATCAGCAGCATAAAGCGATAGGTATATGGCCCCCAAAACTGGCAGACTAACGTACCCAGCGCCACGACGGCGGCGGCAAGATACACGATCGCCAGGGCTCGTTTGAGCACGCGCATGCAGCGCTCCCTTCAAATCTCGATCCACAGAATGCAAAACGATTCGCATCATTATAAAAGAGCCGGGTCCGGTGCCTCATGCACGCGGATCCGGCTCATCTATTCCACGAGGCTTGCATGCTCGCTTCATTATGCCCAGATATGCACGGCTCAATCCGTGCGGGCGCTACTCCTCCTCGAGGGCAGCGATAACCTCGTCGGTCATGTCCATGGTGCTGTAGACGTCCTGGACGTCGTCGAGCTCCTCAAGACGGTCGATGAGGCGCTGAACCTTCTTGGCGTCGGCGCCGGAGACCTCGGTCGGGGTGGTCGGGACCATGGTGGTCTCGGAGCCCTTGACCTGGACGCCCTGCTCCTCGAGTGCCTTGGAGACAGCCATGACGTCGTTGGCGGCGGTCCAGACGATCCACTCCTCACCGGCGTCCTCGTAGTCCTCGCCACCGGCCTCGGCGATCGCCATCATAAACTCATCCTCGTCACCGGCAGCACCGTTGGCGATCATGGTCTCCTTCTTGGCGTTCTCGTCCAGGATCTCCTTGGCGACGACGATCTGGCCCTTGCGCTCAAACTGGAAGGCGACGGAGCCCGAGGTGCCCAGGTTGCCACCAGCGTGGGAGAAGGCGGAACGGACGTCGGCGGCAGTGCGGTTGCGGTTGTCGGTCAGGCAGTCGACGTAGACGGCAACACCGGCGGGACCGTAGCCCTCGTACACGATGTTCTCGTAGACGGCGGCGTCGGCACCCGAACCAAAGGCCTTATCGATAGCGGACTTGATCTTGTCCTTAGGCATGGACTGAGCCTTAGCCTTAGCAACGGCAGCGGCGAGGCTGGCGTTGTTCTCGGGCAGCGGGTCGCCGCCGAGACGGGCAGCAACGGTGATGTTGCGGCTGAGCTTGGAGAAGAGGGCGGAACGCTTGGCGTCCTGCGCGCCCTTACGATGCTTGGTTGTGGCCCACTTAGAGTGTCCGGACATACGTGTCTCCTATCGGTTTCGACCTAAAGCCCAGCG
>DBFOIV010000157.1:0-2820 GCA_048489175.1 Collinsella sp.
TTTGGCATGGGAGCCTCCCAACCTCGTTGCGGCGCGGCTGCGCCTATGGCACTTCGACATCATTGTCGCAGCCCCGACCCGCGGTCACGAGCGGGGGCTCCTATCTTTTTAGTGCCCTCGGATTGGGTCATAGTGTCTGTCCGTCCTCTCTCTGCGGCGTTGCTCTGGCTGGCACTTAGGGACGTTCCTTTTCTGCCGGCACTTGGGGACAGTCCTAGTCGTTGGGGATCTACCGACGCATTGGGGGTTTGCGCCTTCCATGCATGACAGCCGTCTCTTTTATGTTTCCTTTAGCCGTCGCTGTCTAGGATGGGGGTTAGTCGATAGGAAGGGAGCACCGGGATGGACGACGCGAGCGAGCGCGCAATCGAAGAGGACATGCTCGATCAGTTCAACTACTTTGATGATGAGGACGAGGAGCTGATCGACCGTCGCGAGCCAGCGCCGCTTGATTCCTTTGATCTGGTCGATGAAGAGCCCAACGAGGACGAGGGCGAATCAACGGAGCCCCCACAGTCTTCGCGCCTGGACTCGCTGCTTTCGAGAGTCCCTATGCACCACGGCGCTCGTGCCGGTGCACTCCATATGAAAACTGACTGGCGCCAGATCGTGACGGCAGGCGATGAGCTTGCCGTCGATGCGCCGCTCACCGATAAGTCATCCATCATCTGCCGCACCGGCATGCTTATGCTGGCAAGCGGAACGGGTGCCTGGCGCGTGCGCGATACCATGAATCGTGTTGCCGCTGTGCTCGGCGTCACGATTCACGTCGACCTGAGTCTTCTGTCGTTTGAGTGCACCTGCATCGAAGATGGCCACTGCTTTAACGAGGTTGTCAGCCTGCCCACAACGGGAGTCAATACCCATCGCATTTGGATGATGGAGAGCTTCTTAAAGGAAATCGAGACGTATGGGCGCCGGTTTACCGTGCACGAATACCACGAGATGCTCAAGACCGTTGAGAGCTCGAAGCCCGATTACGCTTCCTGGCAACAGGGCCTTGCGGCAGCCTGTGCTTGCGGCGCCTTCGTCTTCTTGCTCGGCGGCGGCCCTATCGAGATGGCCTGCGCATTCGTAGGCGCTGGTGTCGGTAACTTTGCTCGCTCCCATATTCTCAAGCAGGGTCTTGGCCAGTTTAGCGCGCTGACGACTGGTGTTGCGCTCGCTTGCGTTTCGTATCTGCTGGCATTGCTCGGCCTTGGCCAGGTCATACCGGGGGCAATGTCGCACCAAGAAGGCTATATCGGCGCCATGCTCTTTGTGATTCCCGGCTTTCCCCTCATTACGGCAGGCCTCGACATCGCTAAGCTCGATATGCGAAGCGGCATTGAACGTCTTTCGTATGCTGTGTCGATTATTGTGATGGCGACCCTCGTAGGTTGGATGGTTGCCGAATGTGTGGGGCTGGCACCGGATGATTTTGCCCCGCTCGGCCTTTCGCCGCTTGCTCTTACGCTCCTGCGCGTGGTGATGAGCTTCGTTGGCGTATTCGGCTTCTCGGTGATGTTCAACAGCCCGGTAAAGATGGCCGCGGCAGCTGGGCTGATCGGCGCCGTGTCCAATACCTTGCGCCTTACGCTCGTCGATGCGCCGACGATGCTTCCCTTCCTGGGCCTCAGCGCGGGAATGCCTCCCGAGGCGGCAGCGTTTATCGGCGCGCTGGTATCGGGGCTGCTGGCAAGCTTGGCCGAAGTCAAGCTCACCTACCCACGTATCGCCCTCACGGTGCCATCAATTGTCATTATGGTGCCGGGCCTGTATCTGTATCGCTCGATGTACTACATGTGCACCTTCGATACGGTCAATATGCTCGGTTGGTTTGTGCGTGCAGTGCTCATCGTGGCGTTTTTGCCCGTTGGTCTGGGTGTGGCACGTACACTCACCGACCCTCGCTGGCGCCACACCAGCTAATTGGTGCAAGGAGGACAGGTCACTTTGCACCAAATGAGTTGCGGTGAAATAGAGACTGAATTGCTGCTTAAAGGGTCAAAACAGTCCGTATTCCACCGCAACTTATGGGGTCGGGGGATTATTAGTGCCCTGCATCTCCATAAACTCAACGCTTACGAAGCGCGCGCCGTTCGTGTTAGGGTAGTTCCACCACATAAGTAGTCGCAGACGCACGTACCGCGGGCGGGCGAGATGAAGTCCCAACAGCTCCATCTTGCCCGCCCGTTTTTGTTGCGTGGTGCCGCGGCGTAACACAGAAAGGACCATGCCCTTTATGCCTATCAACAAACGAGAGAGCCTGCTGTTCACCTTTATCATGTGCTTTTGCATGGTGCTCTGGATGAGCATCTACAACGTCGCCCTGCTGCATGGGGCCATCAACGGCGAGGTTGTTGCCGCCGCGTGGCTCGGCTTCCCCGTTGCCTACGTTTTTGCCATGTGCTGCGACTGGTTTGTTGCCAGCCCCCTTGCTAAGGGCTTCGCCTTTAAATTCCTGGTCACGCCGGGCAAGAGCTCGCCGCTTGCCATGACGCTCGCCGTCAGCTCCTGCATGGTTGTTCCCATGGTTATCATCATGTCGCTGTACGGTGCCTGTGAGGGTCTGACGCACATGCCCGGCGGCATCCTTGCGAACCTGTATTCCGTGCCCGCGATCTGGATGATCAACATCCCGCATAATTTTGTGATGGCGCTGCCGTGGAACCTTTTGGTAGCCGGTCCGATTTCCCGCTTCGTCTTCCGTCGCGCCTTCCCTGTGGGGACGGTTTTCGAGGAGGAGCATGCCGAGCTCTTGGAGCAGGCTATGGCTCCTGAGTGCGAGTAGCTCGCTTAGGGATCTGCTGAGCGCGGGCGACTTGCTTGGTTGGAGCC
>DBFOIV010000158.1:0-5288 GCA_048489175.1 Collinsella sp.
GCGCACGCCGCTCACCAGTATTTCGGGCAATGCCGATGTGCTGCTCGACCAGGGCTCGACCGGCACCGCCGTGCTCGACGCCCAGACGCGCCGCGGCCTGCTCCTGTCCATTCGCTCGGATGCGCAATGGCTCAACGCCACCGTCGAGAACCTGCTCGCCATCACCAAGCTCGAGGGCGGCGGTATGCGCCTGTCGACCACGCTCGAGCTCATGGACGATATCGTGGAGGAGGCGCTGCGCCACGTGAACCCTGCCGTGCGCGAGCACGACCTTAAGGTGGTGGCGTGCGATGAGCCGGCGCTCGTCAACGTCGATGCGCGCCTGATGGTGCAGCTGGTGGTCAATCTGGTGAACAACGCCATCACCTATACGCCCGCAGGCTCGCATATCATGATTTCGATTAGCGTCGACGATGGACGCGTGGCGTGCTCGGTGGCCGATGACGGCCCGGGCATTGCGCCCGAGGACCGCGAGCGAATCTTTGAGTCGTTCTACACCGCCAACCACGGTCTTGCCGACAGCCATCGCAGCGTGGGCCTGGGTCTTTCGCTCTGCCGCTCCATTGCGCTGGCGCATGGCGGTAGCATAGAGGTTGCCGCGGCGGACCCGCACGGCTCGGTCTTTACGATTGAGCTTCCCGTCGCCGACGTTTCGTTTGATAAGGAGTAGCGCTGTGCCGAACTCTGCCGTAAAACCGCTCATCTTGGTCGTTGAGGACGACCCCGCCGTTCGCAATCTTATTGTTGCCGCGCTCGAGGCGCACGGCTTGCGTCATATGGCCGTGGAGACCGCCCATGCCGCCATCGCCGCCGCCTCATCGCAGGCACCGAGCATTGTGCTGCTCGACCTGGGTCTGCCCGATATGGACGGCGTCAAGGTGGTGGAGTCGGTGCGCGCATGGTCGGGCATGCCGATCATCGTGGTCTCGGCGCGCAGTGAGGATGCGGACAAGATTCGCGCGCTCGATGCTGGCGCCGACGACTACCTGACCAAGCCGTTTTCGGTCGAGGAGCTGCTCGCGCGCATTCGCACGACGCTCAGGCGCCTTTCGTATGCGCAAACGGGTGGTGTTGCCTCCGAGGGCTCGTTCGATACCGGTGAGCTGCATATCGACTTTGATGCCGGCATTGCCACGATGGATGGCGAGGAGCTGCATCTGACGCCGATTGAGTACAAGCTCTTGTGCCTGCTGGCACATAACGCCGACAAGGTACTAACGCACCAGTTTATCCTGCACGAGATTTGGGGCACGGCAACTAAGAGCGACCTGGCGAGCCTGCGCGTCTTTATGGGCACGCTGCGCAAGAAGATCGAGTCCGACCCCGCGCACCCGCGCTATATCCAGACGCACGTGGGTATTGGTTACCGATTGGTCATCCAGGGATAGGTCGGCATCCGCCATCCCAATATGAGTTGCGGTGAAATACGGTCTAAATTTACCTAATTCCAGGCAAAACAGTCCGTATTCCACCGCAACGTTGTCTATTTATCCTTGGGCTTGCTGGCGTAGAACTTCTTCTTTTTGGACTTGCCGGCAGGGGAGGGTTTGCTGGCAAAGTTGGACTTGCCGTTGCCGGCCTGCGCGTGCGCGGGCGCTGCTGCACGGGGCTTGCGGGCCTCGGGGTTGCGCAGCTCCTCGGTTCGCTCGGCAATCTCCTCGGCGCTAAAGCCGACTTCGGCCATGGCGTCCTCGATGGGCAGGCGGCGCACGATATAGCAGTGGTGCACCTTCTGGTTGCGTGCGAAATCCTCGGGGATGGTCTGCGCCGTAATGTCCTCCAGCACGACGCCCGCGCGCGCGAGCTTGCGCGTTTCGGGGCGGAAGCCGCGCAGGTTGCAGCTAAAGATGGCATGTCCGCCCTGTGCGAGCAGGCGCGACACGCCGGCCAAAAGCTCAACATGGTCGCGCTGGACATCCCAGGTACGGCGGCCCATCTTTGACGAGTTCGAGAACGTGGGCGGGTCGACAAAGATCAGGTCCCAGCGGTTGCGCGTCTGGCGCTGGTCGCGAATCCAGGCGAGCACGTCGTCGCGCACAAAATGATGCTGCGGACCAACAAAGCCGTTCTGGCGCATATTGCGCTCGGCCCAGTCCAGGTAGGTGTTGGAAAGGTCGACTGTCACGGTTTCCTCGACGCCGCCGTCGGCCGCATAGCAGGTGGCGGTGCCGGTGTAGGCGAACAGGTTGAGGAAGCGGCGCGCCTGTTTGGCGTGCTCGCGCACCAGGTTGCGGGTGACGCGATGATCCAGGAAGATGCCCACATCCAAATAGTCGTCAAAGTTGACGGCAAAGGTAAGGCCGCCCTCTTCGATGAGCGGCAGACGACGGCGCGCGATGTTGGCGCGCTCGCCCGAGCCACCCTTGCCGGCGCCCTGTTTGCCGTACTGCGAGCCGCCGCGCGAATGCATGCGGGCCTTGGCGTGCACGTGCTCGGCCGGAACATCAAGAATGCGCGGCGCGATGGCCAAGATGTCGAGCATGCGGGCCTGGGCAAGCGCGGGGTCGATGGTCTTGGGTGCGGCGTATTCGGCAATGACGAGCCAGCGGCCCGGCGTCTGCGGGCAGCCCTCGTACAGGTCGATGGCGGCGGAGTAGTCGGGCAGGTCGGCATCGTAGACGCGGTAGCAGCTCACGCCCTCGCGCTTGGCCCACTTGCGGCGCAGGCGGGCATTCTTGCGCAGGCGGTTGGCGAACTGCTCAGACTCGGGAATGAGCACGGGCAGCGGCTTGCCGTCGCCCAGGTCGAGCGTGGCGGCAGGTTCGGGCGTGGGAGTATCGGCGGCTTCGTCATGAGCGTCTGCGGTCTGTTCCTCGGCATCTGCGCTGATCGCTGCTTCAAATGCCGCGGCGGCGTGGTCGAGCGAGGGCCAAATCTCAATAGCCGCCTCCTCGTTGTTGGGCATGACGGCGATCGAGCGCTTGGGCTCGGCGTGGAGCGCGCGGGCCAGCAATCCGTCGCGGGTGAGCGCGGCGACCGGCGCCGAAGCGAGCTCGGGGGCGCGGCGCAGCTCGCCGACCAGCGTCATGGCATCGTGCATGAGTGAAAGCGGTGTCTCGGTCGTATCCGCGACGAGGGCGGCACCGGCGACAGTGCCCGCGTGGTCCAGCACGGTGGCGGACTTAGCGGCGCAAAAATCGACAAAGCGCTTGTAGCCGGCACACTTGACCATGCGCTCGGCGGTCTTGCGGGCGGTGGGGTCAATGTCCATGGCCACGATGCGCGCCTGGCGCTCGCGCGCTGCCGCCTCGCGCTCGCGCGCCTCGGCAAGCAGCTGCTCCCACAGAGCGGCGTCGTGTAGCTGCCAGCCCTCAAAGCCCCAGCGCTCGCGTGCGGCGCCCGGGGCGCGGTCGGTCAGAGTGTTCACGGCTTCCAGCAACAGGCCGCCGCCGGCGCACGAGGCATCGATTAGCGTGGGAAGGGCTTCATTCTCGTAATCGTCGGCCGTCAACTCGCGCTCGCACAGTGCGGTCCAGCCGACCTGCGCCAGCACCAGGGCGGCGTAGTCGGGGCGCAACACGTGCGCACCCTCGCCGGCACGGGTCGCCGCGGGCGGCAGGCGCTTGAACAGTGGGTCGCCCGAAAGGTCCAGGCTGATGCTCGCGCGGCGCTGACGCAGCGAAAGCAACAGGTGAACATCGGGGTCGGCGGCATCGACGTCGGCGCGACGGCCCGTGGTCTCGGCCAGACGGTCGCACAGCGCGTCTTTGGCGCGCAGGGCCGAGAAGCGCGTGTTGCGCAGCTGCTCGGTCACGCCGCGGGCGGTGATGGCGATGGTGGCGCCGGGGCGGATGATGGTCTCCCAGGCGATGTCGTAAACGCTATCGTACAGTTCATCGGCATCCTGCGCCTCAAAGCGCCCGAGTACCACGAACACACGGCTCGCCAGGCGCGACCACAGACAGGCGCGGTAGCCTTCTTCGAGCTCGCCCTCAAATGTAGCGCGGCCCTTCAGCCGGCGAACATGCGAAAGCCCGAGGCGTTTAAGCTCATCGGCGAGTGCGGACTCAAAGCCCTCGGGGCAGCTTGCGTAAAATTCCATGGGTGACCTCTCTGGTTGCGTCGCTCCATTATATGATGGATACTTCGTTTACTCTCGCCCCCGAAAGGAACCCATATGATTGATGCGTGCCCCGATTCCGCCGTGCTCTTTTTTGACGTGGACGGCACGCTGACGTCGTTCGATCCCGACAACATGACCGACAAGGACTTTTCGGCGGTTCACCCCTCGCAGGCGGTCGTCGAGGCGTTTCATCGTCTGCGCGACGCGGGACACCAGGCATTTATCTGCACGGGTCGTCCCTTGTGGCTGATTGCCGATGGCCTGCGCGCGCTGAACCCGGCGGGTGTCGTTGCCATGGCGGGCGCCACGCTCGAGGTCGAGGGCCGCGTGGTGTATGAGGACTGCTTTGACGAAGACATTGTTGAGGAGCTTGCACGCCGTATGGCCGCGGCAGGGATTGAAGCCTTTTTCGAGACCAACGTGGCTACTTTTGCCCTGGAACCCGCGGGTGTTGAGCAGTCGTCTCTGATCGGCACTTCTGTGGTGCACAGCACCGAGGAAATGCGCGTCGACGGCCGTCTGCGCGTGGGCAAGGTAGGCATCGTCGCGAGCGACCTGGCTCGCGTAGCCAACGATGATGGCTTTATCGATCGCGAGTTTGAGCTGTGCAACACCGGTGGCCAGAATCGCGAGCTGAGTCCCAAGGGCATCGACAAGGGCGTGGGCGTGGCGCGAGCGCTGGCGTATCTGGGCCGTGAGGGAAATGCGCGCACCTTTGGCTTTGGCGATTCGGGTAACGACCTGGGCATGCTCGCTGCGGTCGAGACGGCTGTCGCCATGGACAACGCCATGCCCGAGGTCAAGGCGCTCGCCGACTACGTGACTGATGATGTCGCACACGACGGCACCGTCACAGCGATGCAGCATTTCGGCCTCATCTAATGAATCCCGCGTTCTGACGTTTGCTTAAACTGCGACTCTTTGCTTTTGCATGCTCAATCGATTTATCAATCCAAACACTGAGGTGTTTATACCGTTCGCCGAGAAGATAAAAAACCGCAGTTAACGCCTTGATAAACGTAGGTAAAGTGTTTATCAGTTTATCGGCCGTATGCTAACGAAAGGAATCAGGCAGATGGCAATCAAGGTGTTCGCTGACGGTGCAAACCTCGAGGGCATGCTCGACATGTACGAGAACGGCAACGTTCAGGGTTTCACGACCAACCCGTCCCTTATGAAGAAGGGCGGCGTGACGGATTACCGCGCGTTTGCCAAGGAGGTCCTG
>DBFOIV010000159.1:0-2627 GCA_048489175.1 Collinsella sp.
CACCATGTCGTTGGCAGCGCAACCCTCGGAAAAGCTCTGAACGTCACCCTTCTGGACAATCTTGCGCTTGAGCTTGGGCGCGCACACGAACGTGCCCCTCCCCTGCTGGCGGTTGAGATACCCCGCGCGCGACAGCTCCTCGATGGCGCGGCGCACGGTGACGCGTCCCACACCATAGGACTTAGCGAGCTCCATCTCGGAAGGAATGCGCGAGCCGGATGCGTACACGCCACGCGCGATCTCGCCCTTTAGGTCGTCCATAACCTGCTGGTACAGCGGAACGGCGGATACCTCAGTGCGCTCGGTTTTATCGTCGAATGCCATCGTTACGCTCCATCCCGTGCATGCTCGGACTCAAACTCTTCAATCGCCGCCATAAACTGCTCGCCAAAGGCGTCGGCCTTTTTCTCGCCAATGCCGTTGACCTGGATAAGCTCGTCGCGCGTCTGTGGACGCAGGCGGCACAGACCGCGCAGGGCCTTGTCGGAAAAGACCATATACGGCGCCATCTCCAGCTCGGTCGAGATCTCCTTGCGCAGGGCACGCAGGCGCTCGAACAACTCGGCATCGTCGCCCACGCGTGGGCGCTGATCCAGCTCGGCCTCCTCGCGCAGCAGATCGACGGCGCGGCGGGCGCGGGCCGAGGCCTTGCGCTTGGACGCGCGACGCTTAACGGTAAAGGCAAACGCCTCATCCTCGACCTCGACGGCACGCGGACCCAGCCCCACGACCGGGTACTGCCCCTGCGAGGTGGCCAGATAACCGCGGCCGCACAGCTGGCCGATGATGTCCTTGATACGCCCGACCGATTCGCTCGACAGCTCACCGTAGCCGCGGTCCTCGTCCAGATGCATCTGGCGAATGCGCTCGGTGTTGCCGCCGTGGAGCACGTCGGCGATCAGCGACTTGCCAAAGCGCATGGGTCGTGTGGCCACATAGCGCACGGCGGCGCGGGCCATATCGGTGACGTCCTCGACCTCGAACTGCGTGAGGCAGTTGCTGCAGTTGCCGCAGCTCTCGACGTCGTCCGTGGCGGTGCCGCCCGTACTGGCCGCGGCATGCTCGGCCGCGGCCTCGTCGCCAAAGTAGCGCAGCATGTATTCGCGCAGGCAGCCGGTGGTATTGCAGTAGCCCTCCATCTGGCTGAGCAGACGATATCGATTCTGGAGCGCCCACGCGCGCTGCTCGTCGTCAAGCGCCTCGTCGGCAGCATCGCCGCGGTCGATCAAAAAGCGGCGCATACGAAAATCGTTACCGTTCCACAGCAAGTGACAGCTGGCCGGATCGCCATCGCGGCCAGCGCGGCCCGCCTCTTGGTAGTACGCCTCGATGCTCTCGGGCACGTTGTTGTGAATCACGTAGCGCACGTTGGGCTTGTCGATGCCCATGCCAAAGGCGTTGGTGGCAACCATCACCTGAATGTCGTCGTCGATAAAGGCACGCTGGCTCTGGCGGCGGGCGTCGTTGCCCATGCCGGCATGGTAACGGCCCACGCGAATGCCGCTGGGTCCCAGCGCCTCGGCAAGCTCGCCTGCCAGCGCATCGACCGTCTTGCGAGTCGAGCAATACACGATGCCGCTCTCGCTCGAATGCGCAATCACGTAGTCACGCACCCACGCGGCCTTGGCCTTGTCGCCCATCTCCTCGCAGCCAAAGTAGAGGTTCTTGCGATCGAAGCCCGTCACCACCGTCGCGGGGTTTTGCAGGCCGAGCATCTGCTGAATATCCGCGCGCACGCGCTCGGTCGCCGTAGCGGTAAACGCCGCCACGATGGGGCGCTGCGGCAGGGAATCGATGAACTCACGAATCTGCAGATAGGCGGGGCGGAAATCCTGGCCCCATTGGCTCACGCAGTGGGCCTCGTCAATGGCCACGAGCGGCACGCCAATGCCGCCGTCCGCCGCGGCCTCCTGCGCAAAGGCTAAAAAGCGCGGCTCGAGCAGGCGCTCGGGCGCCACGTACATAAGCTGGTAGCGGCCCTCGCGTGCCCGCTTGAGCACAGTGTTTTGCTGGGCCGGGGTAAGGCTGGAGTTGAGATAGCTGGGTCGCGCACCCGCCGCGAGCAACGCACGGGTCTGGTCCTCCATAAGCGACAGCAGCGGACTCACCACAAAGGTGATGCCGGGCAGCATGAGCGCGGGCACCTGGTAGCAAATGGACTTGCCGGCGCCCGTGGGCATAACACCCAGCGCATCACGACCGGCAAGGATCGCATCGACCATGCGGTCCTGTCCCGGGCGAAACGAGGTGTAGCCAAAATAGGCGCCGAGCGTGTCGAGCGCCATCTGCTGCATGCTATCGGTCATGGTTTCCTAACGTTCAAGTCATCTGCCGCCGATTATACGCCGCCACGCGGACAGCAGCACACGGCCGCCGCCCAGACTAGTCGTTTAAGAACGCCCCCAACGGCTAAGGAGTGTCCCCAGGTGCCGACAGAAAAGGAACGTCCCCAAGTGCCGGCCCAGCAACGCCGATGTTTTGGCGCGGACAGACACTATGACCCAATCCGAGGGCACTAAAAAGATAGGAGCCCCCGCTCGTGACCGCGGGTCGGGGCTGCGACAATGATGTTGAAGTGCCATAGGCGCAGCCGCGCCGCAACGAGGTTGGGAGGCTCCCATGCCAAA
>DBFOIV010000160.1:0-9533 GCA_048489175.1 Collinsella sp.
CTTGAACCGATCGAACCCCGGGCAGAACAGGGGCTCGGCCAGACCATGCGCGCGCATGGCATCGATCATCATCGGGATGCCCGAGCCATTGCCCTCAGCCGGCGAACCTGCGCCATCCGGCAGCGGGACAATCGACATGAGCTTCACAAGCGTCGCGTTACGGCATCGGGAGCTGCCGTCAAACAAGTTCTCGCGAGTCTTTCCCCCGTAAAGGCCGCCAGGATTCGTCACCTCGACACGATCGTCAAAGACGTCGACGGCAATCGATTGTCCACAGAACCGATCCCCGTATTCTCGATGGATTACGGCGTTGGCGATTGCCTCGCGCAGAACCTCCTCGGGAATCTCAAGCGAGTCGACACGCGAGACGCCTTGGACGGTCGAGGTTCGCCGCAAATTCTTGGCGACGGCTGCGACGGCATCCGAGATCATCTCGCCCAACGTTCCCTCACAGATTGTGCGGTCCATGAACCTCAGCGACCCCGCCATGCCCTTCTGAGTTCCCGCATGGACAGCCACGTCAATGAAGAGCTTGGGATAGAACTGCTGAGGGTAGGTGCCCACAACTAGGAGTCCAGCCTTGGTGACATTGCCCTGGGAATCAAGGATATTTAGGCGCTCCAGCTTCGTTTGTTTGTCCGGCGCGCCGCGCATTGCCCGGGGCGTCAACGAGAAAGCCCGATCTATCGTACGGTCGACCAGCGTCTCGTCGAGATTGTCCGCGCCCGCACCCGCCACCGCGTCGCGATCGCTCGGAGTCGCTCGACCGTATGACGCCAATGCGAGCACCTCGGTCGACGAAAGCGGGACATCTTTGTCATCGATGCGTTTGTAGCTGCCACCTTGAGCGCCCCGCTCTATGACATAACAAGGCTTGCTCGACGGGTCGAGCTCCTCAATCGTGATGACCAGAACCACGGTGCCCTGGAGCTCCACGCGCTCAATGGTGTATTTGGGCGGATTGGCCAGCTTTCCGCGACCGCCCGCATCACCCATGCCCGCCACGAATTGGTTGAGCACTTTCTCGGTCTCAAAGTTTGCAACTGGGACAAAACCCGCGCGCTCGCTCACTCCGAGCACGATGATGCCGCCGGCGGTGTTTGCGAAAGCGCTGACCGTTTCCCATACGTCGCGGGAAAGCGTTGTGGCGCTCTCCTTGACCTCGACGTTAAGATCGTCCGAGCCCATGCGCCTTAAAGACTCGAGCAGACCGGTCAGTTCGTTTTCGTTCATCTGCACGTCCTTTCGCTCGGTTCTGCGAAGAATGCCGCGAATGAATTTCCTTCGTCTCTCAGTTATCTCTCGTAATTATCTCTCATCTTTCTGTTATCTCTCATATTAGAGATGAGTGAGAGATAAAAGATAAGATGTCTGCCATCTGTTTCATATAAACATGTTTTTGCTGGTAGAACAATCGGTATTGAGATAATACCATGATTGCTTGTCTCTTTGCTGCTCAGTTATCTCTCATATTTATCTCTCGTCTTTCTGTTATCTCTCGTATTCGTGACGAATGAGAGATGAGAGATGTGCGGGCGGCGGATGAGCGTGGATTTTGGACGGTCGGGAAATGAGGGTGGATATTTGGACGGTATTTGGGCGTTTTGAGGCTGATTCCGTCCGAAAATCCACTCTCATTCGATAGGCGTCCAAGTTTCCACGCTCGCGCGGCGGGCACGCGGGGCCTTTACCCAATCCGCTGGCATCGTCTCCAGTTCGCCGCAGAGCCGCGGCCCCATATGGGTATACTCTCGTGGATTCGACTCGATTCGCCCCCGCTGGGGCGTCAAAGGAGACTGCATATGCCCACCACCTCAACCGACCCGCGCGCCGCAGCCGCTGCACTGCTGGTGCCCGGCACTACCTGCCACGGCTTTGCCGTCGAGCGCCGCGAGACCGTGCCCGAGCTCGACTCGGACGCTTACGTGCTGCGACACACTGCCTCGGGCGCTCGCCTGCTGTACCTGGCGTGCGACGACGAGAACAAGGCCTTTGCCATTGGCTTTAAGACGCCGCCGGCCGATTCCACCGGCGTGTTCCATATTCTTGAGCACTCGGTGCTGTGCGGATCGGCCAAGTTTCCCGTCAAGGAGCCGTTTGTCGACCTGATCAAGAGCTCCATGCAGACGTTCCTCAACGCCATGACCTACCCCGACAAGACCATCTACCCCGTTGCCACCACCAACGAACAGGACCTGTACAACCTGATGGACGTGTACCTGGACGCGGTGTTCAACCCGGCCATCTATACCAAACCCACCATTTTTGAGCAGGAGGGCTGGCACTACGAGCTGGACCTGCCGGAGGGCGCCGAGGGCGAGGGCGACGGCAGCTCCGCCAGCTTGCGCGAGGGCACGCTGCGTTATAACGGCGTGGTGTTCAACGAGATGAAGGGCGCGCTGTCCGACCCCATGAGTGTGCTGGACGACGCCGTCAACGCCGCGCTCTATCCCGACACCGCCTATGCGCACGAGAGCGGCGGCGACCCGCGCGCGATTCCCGCGCTCACCTACGAGCAGTTCCTGGACACGCACGCGCGCCACTACAATCCTTCCAACTCCTACATCACGCTCTACGGCGACCTGGACGTGGACCGTGCACTGGCCTTTTTGGACGAGCGCTATCTGTCGCAGCCGAGTGCCGCGAGCCGCCGCATGGACGCTGCCGTTGCCGCCGGCGAGGACCCGTCCACGCTGGTGCCCAATCCGCTGGACGTGCAGGCACCTGTGACCTGCGAGTATAGGCGCGTCGAGATGGCCACCACGCCCGAGAACGCCCTGGTAGGCCTGGGCCTGGTGCTGGGCAGCGCGCTCGACCGCAAGCGAACGATCGCGGCGGATATCCTGTTCGAGGCGCTGCTGGGCTCCAACGAAGCGCCGGTTAAGAAGGCCATTCTGGCCGCCGGCCTGGGCGGCAACGTGGTGAGCTACACCGCGGCCGAGAGCCTGCAGCCCTACGAGCTCATCATGCTGCAAAACGCGCAGCCCGGCGTGGCGCGCGAGCTGCGCCGCGTGTTCCAGGACGCCTGCCGCGACCTATGCGAGCATGGCGTTCCGCGCGAGCGCCTGGAAGCCATCATCAGCAGCAACGAATACGACCTGCGCCAGCGCGACTACGGTATCGCCGACGGTGTGGCCATTGCGTGCGACGCGCTGAGCACCTGGCTCTACGATGACGACGCCGCGACGCTGGCGCTCAAGTACGGCCCGGTGTACGAGGAGCTTCGTGGCGAGCTGGACGGCAGCTATTTTGAGGACCTGCTGCGCGAGCTGGTGCTGGAAAACGACCACATGGCGCTGGTCGAGCTGGTGCCGGTGGACGCCGCCGAGGGTTCGGAGGGTGCCGAAGCCGCCGAGCTGGCAGCCAAGCGCGATGCCATGACCGATGTCGAGTTGGCCGACGTGGTCGAGCGCACGGCCGCGCTGCGTGCCGCGCAGGAGGCCGAGGACACGCCCGAGGCCAAGGCCACGCTGCCGCGTCTGCGCGTGTCCGACATTGGCGAGGCGCGCCCCGAGCCGCCGCTGGTCGTGGACACCACCGCGCCCATCCCCTGCCTGCGCCATGGCATCCCCACTAACCGCCTGGCCTACGCCATGCAGTATTTCGATCTGAGCTGCGTCGCGTTTGAGGACCTGCCCTATGTGACGCTGCTCTGCCGCCTGCTCAAACAGCTGCCCACGCGCGAGCATTCGGCCGAGGAACTCGACAATTTGCTCGCCGGCAAGCTGGGCTTTTTGAGCTTTACGACCGAGGTCATGACCCAACCCGACGTGGACGGCGTGCGCCCCTACCTGCTGGTGAGCGCCGGCGCCCTGTCCGAGAAGGTCGATGCACTGGCGAGCCTGCCGCGCGAGGTGTGGTCGAGCACGCTTTTGCTCGATGCCGACGCCGACCGCGTGCGCGATGTGCTCACGCAGATTCGCATTGGGCTTGAGCAGGGCTTTATCAACAACGGCCACTCGGCGGCGCTCGGCCGCGCGATGAGCTACAGCTCGCCTTCGGCCGTGGTGCGCGAACAGCTTTCGGGCGTGGATTTCTACCTGTTCCTGCGCGATCTGCTCGAGCACTTTGACGAGCGACTGGACGACCTGCGTGCCAAGCTTGCCGAGCTGGCGGAGCGCATCTTTGTGGCCGACGGCTGCCTGGCAAGCTTTACCGGCAGCGATGAGGACTTTAACGCATACTGGGCCGCCGCGGGCGACCTGGGACTGGGCGCTGGCGGCGGCGCCGATGCCGGCCGCAACGCGCTCGTGGTGCCGTCGCCGTGCGACCGCCACGAGGCCTTTGTCATCCCCAGCGACATCTGCTTTGCGGCAAGCGCGTGCGACCCGCGTCGCCTGGGCATCGACGTGACGGGCGCCTGGGCGGTTGCCGCCAACGCGCTCTCCTACGACTATCTGTGGAACGAGATCCGCGTTAAGGGCGGTGCGTACGGCTGCGGATTCCGCGCGGCCGGTGAGCGTCAGACGGCGTTCTACACCTACCGCGACCCGGCAATCGACCCCTCGATTGAGCGCGTGGCGCGCGCAGGCGAATGGCTCGGCAGCTTTGAGCCCGACGAGGCCGCCTTTGAGGGCTTTATCGTGAGCTGCGTGAGCGGCATGGACGCGCCGGTGAAGCCGTACGCGCTCACCAAGCGCCGCAACACGACCTACCTGGCCGGGCTCGATCCGCACGCACGCGAGGAGCGCCGCGCCCAGATGCTCGCCGCCACGCCCGGTGAGCTTCGCTCGCTCGGCGCCGACGTGACGCGCATCGCAGCCGAGTCGCCCACCTGCGTCTTTGGCGGACGCGACGTCATCGCCAAGAGTAACGCCGGCTTTAACGTAGTCGACCTGCTGGGCTAAGGCACGGCAATCAAAACCACCACAAAGGAGACAGCACCTTCGTGGTGGTTTTGCCGTCTTTATCGCGTTTGCCCAGATAAAGCCTGCCAAAATAAACCTGTCCCTTTTTGGTAGGTTTGGGAGAGAGGGCCGGGATGGACAAGGCTGAGTTGCGGCGGGCGGTGATTGCTCGGCGCGATGCTCTTGATTTGGACTTGCAGGCGGCGAAGTCTGCTGATATCTGTGCGCGGCTGGTTGAGCTGCTGGGCCGCTCGGATGCCGCGGCGCCGCGCACCGTTGCCGTCTACGCCGCGATGGGTTCCGAGGCAGACCCTGCCGCGTTTGCCGCTGCGGCCGCCGTGCGCGGCCGGCGCGTAGCCTATCCGTGCATGCTCTCGGCAATTGATGCCGCAGCTTGTGGCCAGCGCATGTGCATGCGGGCAGTTGCCGCCGACGATGCGTCCGCGGCTCCGTTTATCGCCCACCCCACGCGGGCCTTCGCGGCCACGGACATCGACAGCGACCGCTTCCCCATCGTGCCTGCCGAAGCTCTCGACATGATCGTCGTACCGCTCGTGGCCTTCGACCAAACCGGCGCGCGCCTGGGCTACGGCGGCGGTTGTTACGATCGCTACCTGCCTATGCTCTCGCCCGCATGCCAAATTATCGGCATCGCCTTTGACGAGCAGCGTGTCGACCACGTTCCCACCGACGCCCACGACCTGCCGCTACCCCACATCATCAGCGCCTAACGGCTGGTGCACCTCCCGGCGGCCTAGTGCTCCTCGCCGGCGCGGGCCAGGTCGTAGGGCGTGGTCTGGTAGACGTAGTAGTTGAGCCAGTTGGTGTAGAGCAGCTGAGCCTGGCTGCGCCAGACGTTGCGCGGCTCGGCGGAGGGGTCGTCACCTGGGAAGTAATGCGCCGGCACCTGGGGGTTGAGCCCGCGCTTCACGTCGCGCTCGTACTCCAAGCGCAACGTGTCGGTATCGTACTCGGGATGGCCAAAGACAAAGAAGCGGCGGCTGTCGGTCGACTTGACGATGTACAAGCCCACCTCGTCGGACACGGCCACGACCTCAAGCTGCGGCTCGGCCTCCACGTCCTCGCGGCGCACATCGGTGTTGCGCGAATGCACGGCATAGAAACGGTCGTCGAAGCCGCGGACCAGCGGGCTTTGCGGCTTCACCAGATAATGCTCGAACACACCGCTCGCCTTTGCCGGCAGGTCGTACTTCTGGATACCGTAATGATGGTACAGGCCAGCCTGCGCGCCCCAACAAATGTGCAGCGTAGAGTGCACGTGCGTGGTGGACCAATCCATGATCTGGCAGAGCTCGGGCCAGTAGTCGACCTCTTCGAACGGCATCTGCTCCACCGGCGCGCCCGTGATGATCAGGCCGTCGTAGTGGATGTCGCGGATGTCGTCGAATGTGCGGTAGAACGTCTCCAAGTGGCCGGCGCTCACGTGCGTGGCCTCGTGCGTCTTGGTGCGCAGCAGGTCCACCTCCACCTGCAGCGGCGTGTTGGAGAGCTTGCGCATGATCTGCGTCTCGGTGGCGATCTTGGTGGGCATGAGGTTGAGGATGAGCACGCGCAGCGGACGAATGTCCTGGTGCAGCGCGCGGTACTCGGTCATGACAAAGATGTTCTCGCTCTCGAGCTGCGCGGCGGCAGGGAGGGCGTCGGGGATGCGAATGGGCATGGATGCTCCTTACGAGTCAGTTGCAGCTATGGTACAACGACCGGCCCCATCCGCGCGAGCACATCGCCCAGCGATGCCGTCAGCGGCCCAGATCACTCCAAAAGTAGAGATTAAGGCATGTCCAAAAATCTACGGCGCTTTAGCCTAGCAAAGTGGCAGCAGGACGCTACAATGGTTCGACGCGAAAAACTCGGCCGAAAGGATACGAATATGTACCAGACGCGTAAGATCGGTGTGGTCGGCCAGGGCCACGTAGGAGCACATGTCGCCAACGGCCTGCTCATGCAGGGCATTGCCGATGAGCTGTACCTGTGCGATATCAACGAGGCCAAGGTGACGTCCGAGGTCCAAGACCTGCGCGACTCCCTTTCGTTTGTCCCGTACAACACCAAGATCGTCAACTGCTACGACCACTACGAGGAGCTTGCCTGCTGCGACGTCATCGTCAACGCCGCCGGCAAGGTCGCGCTGGCCGCCGGCAACCGCGACGGCGAGCTGTTCTTTACCACCGACGCCGCCCGCACCTTTGCCAAGCGCATCGTCGACGCCGGCTTTGACGGCATCTTCGTGAGCATCTCCAACCCCTGCGACGTCGTGTGCACCGAGCTGTGGCATCTGACCGGCTACGATCCCAAGAAGATTATCGGCTCGGGCTGCGGCCTGGACTCCGCCCGTCTGCGCACCGAGATCTCCAAGAAGGTCGGCGTGAGCCCCAAGTCCATCGACGCCTACATGATCGGCGAGCATGGCTTTAGCCAGCTGGCAGCCTTTAAGGCCGCAACCATCGCCGGCAAGAGCCTCAACGAGCTCCAGGCCGAGAACCCCGACAAGTACGCCTTCGACCACATGGAGGTCGAGGAGCTTGCACGCAAGGGCGGCTACGTAACCTACCAGGGCAAGCAGTGCACCGAGTACGCCGTCGCCAACTCCGCCGCGCGCGTCTGCGCCGCCGTGCTGCACAACGAGCACGCCGTGCTTTCGGCCTCCACGCTCATGACCGGCCAGTATGGCGAGGAGGGTATCTTTACCTCCCTGCCGTGCGTGATCGGTGCCGAGGGCGTCGAGGAGGTCTACACGCTCGACCTTTCCGAGCACGAACTCGAGGGCTTCCACAAGAGCTGCCAGCACATTCGCGACAACATCGCCCAGCTCGACTGGTGGGATGCCGAGGCCTACGACGCCAAGTAAGCCGCTGGCTGCCGCAACCTTGCGAATCTATGCGCGATACTAAGCGGGCCGCGCCGGAAACCCACCGGCGCGGCCCGCTTTTTACGCACGCTGTTCGCTTGCGAATCGAAGGTGAATGCTTTTCCCGTTACCTAGTACTGCTCGATGCCCATGTAGCGACGAATCTCAGGGCTGTGGTCGAACACCTTTCCGCGGGCGGCGCGCAGCTCGCAGCTCATGTTGTAGAAGAAGATCGGCTCCAGGTACGAACGCGCGCTGGCGGGCACCTCGCCCACGCCGTACTCGAGTGCATCGAGCACCATAACCGTATCGGTGTGCGTGTTGAGGAACGCAAGAGCGCGCTCCTCCATGGGGCGGCACTCCCCTGCGCCAAGCTGCACAAAGTAAAACACGCCGGGCTCGGTGGCCTCGAAGGGACCGTGGAAGTACTCGCCGGAGTGGATGTAGCAGCAGTGCTGCCACTGCATCTCCATGAGCGAGCAGATCGCCATGGCGTAGGTCTGGCTAAAGTTGGGGCCGGAGCCCAGGATGTAGAAGAACTTGTGCTGCTGGCAGAGCTCGGCAAAGCGATCGCCCAGCTCGGCGTTGACCTTCTCGCGGGCGGCGGGCAGCAGCGCATCCATCTGCTTGAGGCCCTCGTACATGTCGGCAAGCGCCTCGTAGCCTTCCTGCTGGTCGAGCAGCTCGGCGGCGATCAGAGCGCCGATGCCTTGCGGAACCTCGGCCTGCGGCACGCCTTCGCCCCACGGATAGACCCAGGTGGTCCACTTGCCGTTATCAATCTTGGAGCCCTCGCAGTCGGTGAGGGCGACGACCTCGGCGCCGGCAGCCAACGCCATCTCGCAGCCGTCGACGACCTCTTGCGTGTTACCGCTGTGGCTGCAGGCAACGACGAGCGACTTCTCACCAAGACTCTTGGGAGCCATCAGGCAAAACTCGCGTGCCGTGTAGACCGTCGAGGCAAACGTGGTGGCCTCGCGCTTGAGCAGTTCGTTAGCCGGCATCAGGTCGATCATCGAACCGCCGCAGGCAATCCAAAAGACGTTCTCAATCTTGCCCTTGCGCTCGATAATTTCCTGAACCAGATCGTGTGCGTTCACGGTGATGCTCCTCCTTGTGTGGCGGCTTTGAACGACGGCAGCTCGTACCTGCGGTCATTCTATGTTGTCCTATTTATAGCACGCACGACGACGCCCGTGAAGCCATTTCACCAAACTTGTTCTATATTGTTCTATCTGTGGACGTTAGATGTCGAACACGTAGCGCGAGCCCACAATCTTTTGACGCCCAAGCAGCAAGGGCCGCTCGTCCGCATCGGTAAAGTACGCCTCCATATAGAAGAGTGGCTCACCGACCGGGATCTCGAGCAGTGGCGCGACTTGAGCATCGGCAAGCGCAATCTCCACAGTACAGGGGTCGGATTTGAGCGGCGCGCGGCCCGAATGCTCGGCAACGAGCGCAAAGATTGAGTTATCGGTGAGGTCCTCGTCGGCAAGCGTCTGCAGATAGGGATGGTCAGCCAGCACAAAGGCGTTGTTCTCGAGCATGACGGGCACGCCGTCTGCCGTGCGCACACGCTCGACCACGATGAGCTCGCAGCCGGGTTCCACCCCAAAAAACGCCGCGTCCTCGCGCGTCGCCGCAACCACCGTGCGCGACACCAGGCGTGCTCCGGCCACCATGTCGTTGGCAGCGCAACCCTCGGAAAAGCTCTGAACGTCACCCTTCTGGACAATCTTGCGCTTGAGCTTGGGCGCGCACACGAACGTGCCCCTCCCCTGCTGGCGGTTGAGATACCCCGCGCGCGACAGCTCCTC
>DBFOIV010000161.1:0-7760 GCA_048489175.1 Collinsella sp.
AAGCCCTCGGTCTTGTAGCCCTCGATGATCACCACGTCGACATCGTTGTAGCGCGACAGCAGCTCGCGCGCGGGCATCTCGTCCTCCTCGCGCGTGTCGGCGTACTCCGCCCAGCGCGTGGCGCAGATGAGGCCCACGTGCTTGGATCCGGCCTGGTGATGACGCCACGTATCCTTAGCGGGCACGTCGATATCGAAGCCGTGGTGCCCGTGATGCTTGAGCGAACCCACGCGCAGGCCGCGGCGGGTGAGCTCGGCGATAACCTTCTCGACGAGTGTGGTCTTGCCCGAGTTCTGGTAGCCGATAAACGCGATCGCGGGGACGGCCGGAGTGGGAGCTGCGGGCGCGACGGCGACGGGTACGTTCGCGGGTGCGGCACCGTCAGCGGCCACGGCCTCAACAGCAGCAGCCTGACGCTCTGCGCGATCCCACACACCCGAGCGGCCGCCCTCCTTGTGCAGCAGGCGCACGTCGACGATCTCCATGCCGCGATCGACTGCCTTGCACATGTCATAGATCGTTAGGCACGCGGCACTCGCGCCGGTCAGGGCCTCCATTTCGATACCCGTCTTGCCCGTCACGCCGGCCGTAACCAGCACGTGAAAGCCAACCTGCCCGTCCGCGCGCGCCGGCGCCCAGCCCTCGGGCACGTCCTCGGCCGGCGTCCCCGCCGGAGCGATGGGCGCAATGTCGCACTTGCTCTTGGTAATGAGCAACGGATGGCACATGGGAATGATGTCGCTCGTGCGCTTGACGGCCATGATGCCCGCCACGCGCGCGCAGGCAAGCACGTCGCCCTTTTTGGCACGATCCTGCAGCACCATGGCCTGTGTCTCGGGGTGCATGAGGATGGTGCCCTCGGCGATGGCAATGCGATGGGTCTCGGCCTTGTCGGACACGTCGACCATGCGTACCTCGCCCTTGGCGTCCACGTGCGTCAGCTCGTCGCGACGGGCGTCACGGGCGGGCTCGGTGGCGGCGCTGACAGTCGGCTGCACGGACGCGTCGGCGCTGTCAGCATTCGCCGCAGCCGTGACTTTGTGGGCAGACATCGCGGCCCTGCGAGCGGCCTTGGTGGCATCGGCGTACCTGCTCTTGGCCATATGATCATCCTCCGATTTGGGACATAAATCGTTGCGTGCCCTCAATTATCGCGTGTTCCTGCGGTTTGTGGGCCACGGCATCGCGCCAAATCGAAAGTACCTGCATATCATCACCACGGCGCAGCGCCTCACGCACCGAATACTCGGCATCGCTGAACAGGCACGGACGCACGTTGCCGTCTGCCGTCAGGCGCAGGCGGTTGCAATTCGCACAAAAATGGTTGGACATGGCGCTAATGAAGCCAACCGTTCCCACCGCGCCCGGAAAGTGCCAATAGCGCGCGGGGCCCGCGCCGGCAGGAGCGTCGTTGATGTCGAGCGGCTCGAGCTCGCCCAGTCCCGCCGCGGTGGCCCCGGCATTGATGCGCGCCCGCAACTCGTCGCTCGGCACGGTATCGCTCGCGTCCCACAGCTCGGGATTGAGTGCGGGCGCATGCGGGTCCACAGCGCAATGCGAGCTCGTGCGCTCGTCGCCAATGGGCATGTATTCGATAAAACGCAGGTGGATGGAGCGGTCGACGGTCAAGCGCGCGAGGGCCGCCACGTCTTGGTTGAGCCGGCGCACAATAACGCAGTTGACCTTAACGGGCTCAAAGCCCCAAGCCAGCGCCGCATCGATGCCAGCCATGGTCTGCTCGAGCCGACCCAGGCGCGTGATCTTTCCAAAGAGCGTAGGGTCAAGCGTATCGAGCGAGATGTTGACGCGGTTAAGCCCGGCATCTTTGAGCTGCGGCGCCAACTTGGGCAGCAGGGCGCCGTTGGTGGTGAGCGAGATGTCCTCGATCTGCGGAATCGCGCGGATGTCGCGAATGAGCGGAATGATACGGCGGCTGACCAGCGGCTCGCCGCCCGTCAGGCGCACGCGGCGAATGCCCTCTCCCGCCACCAGGCGCACAAAGCGGGCGATTTCCTCGGCGCTGAGCAGCTCGTCGTGCGCGCGGGGCGCCACGCCATCGGCCGGCATGCAATAGATGCAGCGGAAATTGCACTTGTCGGTAACGGCAATGCGCAGGTAGTTGATATCACGGCCAAAGCCGTCATGTTGCACGCGCCCGTCCACGCAGCCCTCCCCTCACGCGGCGTTTTATTCTTCGGAAAACATAATACCCCACGAGAGAACCATGCCGACACCCGTACGACAGGACAGGTCGCTTCGAGCAAAACGGACTTTCCATGCCCATCCTCAGCACGCAAACCATCACAACATTCGATGCTTTTCCCGATTTTGGCAAAAAACGTCGAATGTTGTGATGGTTTGCCTGCCCACGGCACCCCGCAGAAGGACCAAAGCGCCCCTAAAGGCCGCCGTCCCAGTGCCGAATCACGAATTCTCGCAAGTCGTTCTGACGTTTCTGGAACACCTCGCTTCGGTCGCACTTAAGGCCCATAGCGAGCGCGATGGCATTCATCGCCCGGTGCAATTGCAGCTGATGGGCAAACTGAGTCCCGGTGAGGACGATCATCCTAAAGCCCAGCGCGCCCAGCACGGTCATACGCTCCGCATCCAACGCGCTGCGCTGTTTATCAAGATGGTGCGAGCCGTTGTATTCAATCCCCGTACCGCTCGCAGGCGCATATACGTCGATCTCGAAATACCCGGCCTTTGCGAGATGCTTGAACTCGTTGGGAACATCGACCCGATGGTTGAGCTCGATCTTGGCGTATCCCAGCCCTCCCTGGGAACGTTTTGCTACGACCATGATTGCGGTGGCCGTCTCCATGGGCGACCGCGCGGCGTCGTGCACGCGCTTGAGCGCGGCGACCGCGCGTATGGCCCCCTGACGCGATCGGTTCTCATTGCAATAGGCAATCAAGTCGGCAACGGTATACCTCTGCCCCATCTCGATATAATCGCCTGTCGACAGATGATTCAAATGGTATCGGGCGCAGATTTCGTAGCCATATTCCAGCTGCTCGGGCTCGCTCATCCACGAACCCGCTTGGACAAAGCACATGGCCTCATCAACCACCAGAAGGCCCTCTGCCACCTCGATAAGATGGCCTGGAGGTATCGGCGCTCCAAACACGTGGCACCTAAATCCAGCCGGCGTCGAGCGCTCAAAATCGAAGTTGACGAGCGTGTCGATATGATCGAGCTCTTCTCGTGGAATACCGAGCGAAACCAGATAGTCGGTAACGATCCCAACTGCCGTTGAAGCCCTCAGTCCCTTGGCATCGAGTCCCAATTTGGGCAGGTTCGCGGTCGGTTCCGCCTCGTTAGCAAGCGAGTCCTCATCGTATAGGCTGCTTGCTCGCGAGAGCGGCTCGGACGGGCGCGCCACGTTGTGGTACAGCCAGGCAGTCTTATGGGACAGGACGATCGGCAGGTCCATGAGCCCTCCAATGGAGTCGGATAACCAACCTTATTCCCCTGCCCACGGATCCGCACACCTTCGTGCGCAAGAAAGCGATTCCACCCGGTCGAGTGGTAGAAAAACCATCACAACATTCGATGCTTTTCCTGATTTTGGCAAAAACCGTCGAATGTTGTGATGGTTTGAGGTGAGGGGCACGGAGGGATCAAAGCATCGTGCTCGAACGGGTTAATCCAACTCTTTTAAGCCATGCGCCAGCTGCCAGTACTCGCCGTGCTGGGCGAGCAGCTCTTCGTGCGTGCCGCGCTCGATGATGCGGCCGTGTTCGAGGACCATGATGGCGTCGGCGTCGCGGACAGTGGACAGGCGGTGCGCGATCATAAACGTGGTGCGACCGCGCATGATGCGGTCCATACCGCGCTCGATGAGCTTTTCGGTACGCGTGTCGATGGAACTCGTGGCCTCGTCCAGGATGAGCACCGGCGGATCGGCGACGGCCACGCGCGCGATGGCGAGCAGCTGACGCTGGCCCTGCGACAGGTTGGCGCCGTCGGCCGTGACCGGTGTGTCGTACCCTCTAGGCAGGCGGCGGATAAACGAATCCGCGCAGGCGGCCTCGGCAGCGGCGCGCACCTCCTCGTCGGTCGCGTCGAGCTTGCCAAAGCGGATGTTCTGCGCAATGGTGCCGCTAAACAGGTGCGTATCCTGCAGCACAATGCCGAGCGACCCGCGCAGGCTGGCCTTGGCAATGTGCTTGACGTCGATGCCGTCGTACGTGATCTCGCCGTCATCGACCTCGTAGAAGCGGTTGATGAGGTTGGTAATGGTCGTCTTGCCGGCGCCCGTCGAGCCCACAAACGCGATCTTTTGCCCCGGCTTGGCAAACAGGTTGAGATCCGTGAGCACACGGGTGCCCGGCACGTAGGAAAAATCCACGGCATGGAAGCGCACGTCGCCGGCAAGCGGGACCAAGCCGCACGTGAGCTCGGTGCCGTCGGCAGCCACCGCGCGGCCCGACTCATCAACAGCAACCATATCATGCAAGTGCCCGTACGCGCCCACGCCCTGACCCTCGGGAATCTTCCACGCCCATGCGGCGTCGCCCGTCTGCACCAGCTCCACGCAGCCCTCGTCCACCTCGGGTTTAAGGTCCATAGCCGCAAACAGGCGCTCGGCACCGGCCAACGCGTTGAGCAAGAAGTTGCCGAGCTGCGTAAACTGGTTGATGGGCATGGCGGCCTGGCGCACAAAGACCAGGTAGCTCGCGAGCGCACCTACGTCGGCGAGCCCCTTGATGCAGAGCATGCCGCCCGCCACGGCGACGATGGCATAGTTGACATAGCCAATCACGACGGTCATGGGCACCATGGAGTTGGCATAGCTCACGGCGGCGGTACCGGTGCGGCGAAGCTCGTCGTTGCGGCAGGTGAAGCCGGCGACATTCGCTGCCTCACGGTTAAAGACCTTGATGACCTTTTGGCCCGAGACCATTTCTTCGATATATCCGTCCAGGTCGCCAAGCGATGCCTGCTGGGCAGCAAAGAAACGCTTAGAGCGCGCGCCCGAGTAGCGCGCATACAGCACAATGGCCGCATCGCACACGAGTGTGATAATCGTGAGCTGCCAGTTAAGGATGATGAGCATAGCCGTGGTGCCCACAACCTGAATGGCGGCCTGAATCACGTTGGCAAAGCTGTTGTTAAGCGCCTCGGAGACGGTGTCGACGTCGTTGGTGAAAAAGCTCATGATGTCGCCCGAGCGCGTGCTGTCAAAATAGCTGAGCGGCAGCGTCTGGATGTGCGCGAACAGGTCGCGGCGAATATCGGACACCACGTGTTGGGCCGCGCGCACCATAATCTGCGAGTAGCCCAGGGCCGAAAGCACGCCCGCAGCGTAGATGATCGCCGTCAGGATGACCTGCTTGGCAAGCAGTTCCTCCCCGCCCGTGGCCAAACCGTTAACGATGGGGCGCACCATGTAGGTGCCGGCAAGGCTTGCGATGGCGGCGACGGAGGCGAGCACGCCCACCGCGAGCAACGAGAACTTGGCATGCCCCATGTAGGAGAGCAGGCGGCGCACCGTGCGCTTGAGGCCGGCCGGGCGTGCTTGGGCTGCGGTCTTAGGCATGGCGCTCACCCCCTTCCAAGGGTGATTCGCTAGGGGCGGAGGAAAACGGATCATTCGCGCAGCCATCGTCGCTGCTTCCGGCGGCGTCCGCGTTCCCCGCAAACTCCATCTGCGAGGCATAAATCTCCTGGTAGATGTTGTCGCCCGCCAGTAGCTCCTCATGCGTGCCCACGCCGTGGACACGACCGTCGTCCAACACCACAATGCGATCGGCATCCATGACGCTCGCGATGCGCTGGGCGATGATGAGCACGGTCGCATTGGGAATCCGAGCGATGTGCTCGCGAATCTTAGCGTCGGTCGCCATATCGACCGCGCTGGTGGAGTCATCAAAAATGAGCACGCGCGGATGCTTGAGCAGCGTGCGCGCGATGCACAGGCGCTGCTTCTGGCCACCCGAAACACCGGCGCCGCCTTGGCCCAACTCACCGTCCAGCCCGCCGATGCGATCAAGGAACTCGTCCACGCACGCCGCGCGGCAAGCCGCGAGGAGTTCATCGTCCGACGCCTGCGGATTGCCCCACTGCAGATTCTCGCGCACGGTACCCGTAAACAGCACATTCTTTTGCAGCACAATGCCCACAGCGTCGCGCAAGGCGGCGAGGTCGTAGTCGCGCACGTCGCGTCCGCCCACAAGCACGGCGCCTTCGGTGGCGTCGTACAGGCGCGCAATCAGCTGCACAAGCGAGCTCTTGCCCGAGCCCGTGCCGCCGAGGATGCCCACCGTCGAGCCGCTCTCGATGCGAAGGTCGATATGCTCGAGCACATCCTCAGCTGCATCCGCGCGGTATTTAAAGGAAACGTCGCGAAACTCGATACTGCCGTCCGCTGGCGCCGCAATCGCGAGGTCTCCCGCGGGGTTGGCGATAAAGGGCTCCTCATCGAGCACCTCGGCGATACGGCCCACACTCGTAAGAGCGCGCGTGAGCAGCAAAAACACGTTGGAAATCATCATGAGCGAATTCATGATCAGCAGCACGTAGCTCATAAAGCCCGTGAGCGAGCCCACGCCCAGCTTGCCGGCGAGAATCATGCGGCCGCCAATCCACAGGATGGAGAGCGCAGCCACGTACATCGACAGCTGAAACACCGGCAGGTTGAGCACCGCGTTGCCAAAGGTCTTCGTCGCAGTGCGCGCGAGCTCGGTATTGACGGTGTCGAACTTGGCCTCCTCGTGCTCGGTACGAACGTAGGCCTTGACGGCACGCACGGCGGTGAGGTCCTCCTGTACCACGCCGTTGAGGTGGTCCATCGAGGTCTGGAGTTGGCGGTAGAGCGGGCTCACGCGATAGGTGATGACGCCCAGTACGATTGCCAGCACAGGCAAGATGATCGCAAAGACGGTGGCGAGCGGGCGCGACAGCATCAGCGCGTAGATAAGGCCGACGATAAGCGTCACCGGGCCGCGCACCATAGGGCGAAAGCCGTTGCCCACAGCATTTTGGATAACGGTGATGTCCGTGGTCATGCGGGTGACGAGCGAGCTGGCGTCGTAGTTGTCCAGGTTGCCAAAAGCGAGCGTCTGAATCTTTTTGTACTCGGCCTCGCGCAGGTTAGCGCCTAGGCCCGAGGCAACGCGGGCGGACGTGCGGGCATAACCCAAGCCCAGTACCAGCGAAAGCGCAGCGCACACCAACATGTACGCGCCCTGTAGCAGCATGTAGTTGATATCACACGCAGGCACGCCCACATCGATGATGTTGGCCATGATGACCGGGATAAACAGCTCGAGCACCGTCTCGACCGACACAAAGAACACGCCGAGGATGGCATCGCGACGGTATGCCCCTAGATAGGAAAACAGTATTTTGAGATTGCGCACGCAGGTTCAACCCCCATCAAACGTTGTTCGCAAACGCACGTATTATTGCGCGCCGAATAATGGTGTCAAGTATTCCGAAATCGTTTTCTGCAAGGTTAGCGCCGGCGGCGAGTTCTCGTGATGTGTGTCCATATTCACTCGGAATAATGGTGCGCGAGACTTTTTTCGCTCCGGCGTCAACACAAACCTTGACTCTACAATCGTTGTAGGGTTTTCACTACACTGGTAGCTAAACGAACCAAGCCAGAAAGCCCCGCCCATGGAACACGACCTCACACGCGGCAATGTCCTTAAGACCATCGCGGTCTTTGCCCTGCCCTATATGCTCTCGTACTTTTTGCAGATGCTCTACGGCATGGCCGACCTGTACATGATGGGGCAGTTTAGCGGCGC
>DBFOIV010000162.1:0-6745 GCA_048489175.1 Collinsella sp.
ACCGTCGTCGACCATGCACGGCGTGTAGTGGAGCGTGGTGTTGAAGACTTCGACGACCGTACCCGCCGGCACGCGAAACGCCTTGACGCACGCGGTGTCGAGCTTGCCGTCCTCGATCTCCCAGCGATGCGCCACGAGCAGAATAAAGTCGCGCGCGCCCAGGTTGAACTCGCTCGCGCGGTGGTACTCCAGGCAGTTGAGACGCGTGTTGTGGCCGTTGCACCAGCCCAGCTGGAACGGACGGCCACCAAACATGAGAAAGCCAAGCTTGTCGGCATCCTTGACGTCCTCGAGCTCCGGCGCACTTGCAACGTACTTGCTGCCCTCGGGAATGGGCGTGGCAGAGAGCGCCTCGAGCACGGGCGACGTAAGCTCGGACGGAACGTTATCCCAAACGTTGCCATAGGACTTGAACTCGGGATCGTTGACAGAGTAGATATGCATGTTCGCTCCTGTTCGTTTATGTGACAGTATGAACATTCTAGAACAAACATAAGCGATTTTAAACACTCGTCCCGACCACTCAGCAAAAAGGCACTCCCGCATAAGCGAAGGCGCCCAATGCGCGCGTTTTGGGCGATAAAGCCCTTACGCCTGCTGATAGTGCAGGTGCTTCTCGTCGATATCGGCCAGGTCGCGGTCGAGATAGCGGCGCGCAAGCCAGTTGGCCATGGGGAGGTTCTGGTCCAGGTAGTTACCGCATTCCTCGGGAGCGGCACCGGGGACATCGCCCTCAAAGCCGGCGACAAACTCGAACAGCTCACGCACGAGCGGCAGGATCTCCTCGCTCGTCACCTCGCCAAACACAACCAGGTAAAAGCCCGTGCGGCAGCCCATGGGGCCAAAGTAGACAATGCGGCCCGACCACTCGGCATGATTGCGAAGGAACGTCGCGCCCAGGTGCTCGATGGTGTGGCACTCGGCCGTGTTCATGACCGGCTCCTTGTTGGGCGTGGTCAGGCGCAGGTCAAACGTGGTGACGGCGGCACCGGTCGCCGGATCGCGGTCGATGCGGCTCACATACACGCCGGGCTCAAGCAGCAGATGATCAACGGAAAAGCTGGCGATGCGCTCCATGGCAGATCCTCTCGATAGTCAAATTGGGACGGGGCTCTTTTAGCTGGTTCGATTGGTCGCACCAATCATACCAGTCAAAAAAGCCCCGTCCCAAATGAGCTACCCGGGACGGGGATCAATGAGTTTTAAATCCCCGTCCCAGAAAAATCATTCTAGGTAATCTAGAAGGACTTTTCCGCTCTGGGGTCTGGCGCCGTTCCGACTAGATCTCGCGCACGCTTTGGCGCTCGACAAAGTAGGTCGACACGGCCGTCTTGCAGGTATAGCTCTTGGGGTTGCGGATGTTGCCCACCAGGCGACGCACCGCGATCTCGCCCACCTCGTGCTTGGGAACATGCACCGTGGTGAGCGGCGGGTTGGAGAAGGCGCCCAAAGACAGGTCGTCAAAGCCGATGATCGAGACATCCTCGGGCACGCGAATACCGTGCTCGTTGAACGCGCGCATGGCGCCCACGGCGAGCACGTCGTTCTCGGCAAAGAAAGCCGTCGGCAGATCGTCGCGCGAGACGTTGTCGAGCCACACGCCCATGTCGTGATAAGCGCCCTCGAGCGTGGTACCCAGCGTGACGTGCCATGCCGGGTTGGCCTCAAGATCCGCGTCCTCAAGCGCTTGGCGATAGCCGCGCTCGCGGTCCTTAAAGTTGCGGATCCGAAGGTCGCCCGCCAGATAGCCGATTTGCCTGTGGCCTTTCTCGATAAGGTAATCCACGGCACGCAGCACCGAATCGGTGTTGGCGATGACTACGGCATCGAAGTACTGGCGATCGCTCCAGCCGTCGAGCACAATCAGGTGGGCGGCAGCGTCGGCGAACAGGGCGTAGTCCTCCTCGCCCAGCTCGGTACCCATCAGCACGATGGCGGCCGACGGGTCGGCGATCAGGCCCTCGACCTGCGGGCGCACGGCGTCCAGGTCGCTAAAGTCGAGCGAGACAAAGCTCGTGCTCATGCCGTGGCGACGCGCCTGGCGCTCCACGCCCTCGATGACCGCGGGATGGAAGGTGCTCTCGTCCAGGATGGCGCCCGTCTTGCGCGCAAGCACAAACTGGATGCTCTCGAGCTGCGTCGACTGCTGATAGCCAAGCGACTGCGCGCACTCCAGGATGACCTTGGCGGTCTCCTCGCTCACGCTGCGCTTGCGGTTGAGCGCGTTGGACACGGTTGCGGGCGAAAAGCCGGTAATGCGGCTGATCTCGCGGACGCTTGCTTTAGCCATCGTTCCCCCTAGCATCGGTCGCGGCCGAGCATCGTGGCTTGACCGCCCCGTGGCTCGGCAACTAAACGACCGCAAATTCAATCTAAACAGAATAGTAAATGTTTAATAGCTAGTTTAGCCTGTTGTCAAGCGAAGTGGCACGACTATTCCCCCAACGGGCGCATTTGTCCATCTTAACGTTATTACGCAAGGTCTTCGCCATTGCTTGCTATTACGCGTCGGTACCATTCGAAGCTTTTCTTTTTACGTCTCTCAAACGAGCCCGCACCGCTATCGTCTCGATCGACATAGATAAACCCGTAGCGCTTACGCATCTGTCCTGTGGCGACCGAAACCAAATCGATCGGGCCCCAACAGGTATATCCCATGAGTTCCACCCCGTCGAGCTCGACGGTCTCCCTCATCGCCTCGATGTGGGCCCGCAGGTATTCAACTCGATAGTCGTCTTCTATTTCACCCGAATCTTCCGGCACATCAGGAGCACCCAAACCGTTTTCGACGATGAACAGCGGCTTTTGATAGCGATCCCAGATTTCATTCATGGTGACGCGCAGCCCTTTGGGGTCGATAAACCTCCCCCAAGGCTCCTGTTTTAGATACGGATTAGGCGCCGAGCGAAGAAGGTTCGAATCGAACTGACCTTCCGCATGCGCTTTTGCGACGCGCGTCGAGTAATACGAAAACGAGACGAAATCGACCAGGTTTGCAGCCAGTACTTCGCGGTCATCATCCCGATAGGGCACCTCAAAACCATGGCGGGCGTATTCCTTGAGAACATAGCTCGGGTACGCACCGCGCACCTGGACGTCGGCAAACATGTAATGGCTGCGATTCTCAGCCTGCGCAGCCAGCACATCGTCCGGATCACATGTAGCCGGATAGAAGACACCTGCGTTGAGCATGCAACCGATCTTCGCCCCAGGGCACAGTTCATGACACGCCCCGACCGCACGGGCGCTCGCAACCAATACATGGTGCACGGCCGTGTGAACCGTTGCATAGCGATTCTCCCCTTGCTCGAAGATGATCCCCGCCGCCATAAAGCACGCCTGCGTCATGATGTTGATCTCGTTAAAGGTCAGCCAATAATTGACCAATCCCCGATAGCGCTCGAACACGGTACGCGAATATCGCTCGAACAGGTCGACCAACCTGCGATCGCGCCATCCGCCATACGCATCGACGAGATGCATGGGGACATCATAGTGGTTGAGCGTCACCAAAGGCTCAATGTCATGCGCGCGACACGTCCTAAAAACATCCTCGTAAAAGGCAAGGCCTTCTTCATTGGGCTCGGCTTCGTCTCCTTTGGGAAAAATGCGGCTCCAGGCGATTGATAAGCGCAGGCATTTAAAACCCATCTGGGCAAACAGTTCAATATCCTGCTTGTACCTATGGTAAAAATCAATGCCCTTGCGAGCGGGATAGAAGCTGTCGGGTGCCAACGCACGCGGATCAAGGTCTCCCCGCATGACGTCCATGCGTTGATCGCCAAACGGCAGCATGTCGGAATTGGCTAAACCGCGACCGCCTTCGTTCCATCCTCCCTCGCACTGGTTTGCAGCCAGAGCCCCGCCCCATAAAAAATCTTCTCTAAACATTATGGTGTCGTCCTTTCTATCAAATTCCCGGCCCACACTGTCGAACGCAACGGACTCGGCAAGTGCCGCGCAACAGCACAGTACCGTTGCGCGGCCAAGGGGTCGGACCGCGCAACGGCTGGGGAGCATATTTGTGCAGTAGCCTCTTATGCCTCGACGGATTCAACGGCCTCAGAATCGCCGCTCTTGGACTTCAACGGCATCTTCTCCTGTCCTTCAAATCCAAAAACCATCGCCAACGCAAACGTCACGGCACCGCCAGCAAGACACCCGATGGTGCCAGGGATGATATCCTGAGCAAACATGAGCACGTTCATCCATGGGAAACCAACGCCAGTGAAGATATAGACGTTGGCATGAAGAAGGCTTACCAGCAGACCACCGACAGCACCACCAATCATGTTCCAGGCAAGAGCCTTCTTGTCGCGAAACAGGATGCCGTAGATGATGGGCTCACTCACGCGACCGAAGGCATAGGTGATGAACAAGTTCCAGCCCGTGGCTCGACTCTCCTTGTCCTTAGCGCGCAGGCCATAGGCGAGCGCGATGGCAAGCGTGGTGTAGGCTACAACCGCGGCGCCGGGGTATAAGATGGCGTCGTAACCGTTCTGGAGCGCGGCGGGCAATATGGCGGTATAGATCGGCACGTGCATGCCGGTGGCGATGATCAGATTCCAGAATGCGCCGATAACCGCGGTCGCAGCGGGACCGGCAACAGAGGCGAGCCAAATGATGAAATCGGCCACAAGGCCCATGACAAATTGGACGGCAGGGCCGCAGAGGCACAGCGCGACCGGCAACATCACGAGCACCGTACCCACGGGTACGATCAGAACGCGCAACATATCAGGCGAGATCTTCTTAAAGAAGCGCTCAATATAGGACTGGGCCCAGGTGATCAAGATGACCGGAAGAACAGCCTGGGTGTAGTTGACGAGCTGCATGGGGATGCCGAAGACGCTGAAAGGCTTTCCGTCCTCAACAATAGCGAGCATGTCGGGATAAATCATCACAACAGCGATGAGCAGTGCCAGCACAGGACTCGTTTTGAACTTCTTAGCCGAGCTATAGGCGGCAAACACCGGGAAGTAGTAATACGCCGCATCGCCCACCAGGGAAAGGATCCGATACAGGTCGCTCGTTTCGGACATAAAACCGGCGCCTTCGGGCCCAAACAGAATAACGAGCATCTTGAAGATACCGGCGACACAAAAGATCGGAAGGATCGGGGTGATAGCGCCGCTCACGGCATCGAGCAGCTGATTGAAGAGGTGCTTGGGCGCCAAGCGCTCCTTCCAGCTAAGCTGAGGGCCATCGAGTTCCTCGTCAATCGATACCGTGACCTCGAATCCGCCCTGCCTACAAACCTCGTCGTAGACCTTGTCGACCGTGGGCCCGACCACCAGCTGCACCTGCCCTCCGGCGTGCACGACGCTGATGATAGACGAGATGTCCTCAAGCTTCTCATCATTCGAGAGGCTTTCATCCTTGAGGCTGAAGCGCAGGCGCGTCATGCAATGCGTAACCGAAGCCACGTTTTCCGCCCCGCCCACAGTGGAGAGAATCTGCTCTGCCACCTTTTTGTAATTTGCCATCATTGGCTCCTTTGCACAATCTTGGCTTACTGTTCGAATCGGCAAAGGTCATGCCCCGAATGGCTACGGGTTACAATCCTTTTTTGGAGATGATCCGATTGAGATGGATCATCAGATAGAGTTCCTCCTCCTCGGAGAGCGTGGCGTCCCACGTTTCACGACAATAGGAACCGATATGCTTCACGCACTCTGCCAACTGCGGAAACTCCTCACGAAAGTTCTTGTACATCTGCATGTTGGCGCTGTTCAGCGACTCGCCGGCTTGAATGCGCTTGAACAGGTACCGCAGATGCGTGGCGAAGCGGGTGAAATCAAAGGAATCGCGGTCGACAATAATGCGGAAATCGCTTTCGAGAATCTCGATAACGTCCTCGAGCATATCGTCGAACTGCTTTGTGGGCTCGGCCGTGGCTTTGACGGCTTCAACAACCCGTGCGTTCACGAGATTCATCGCAATACTGGCAATCTCATCCTTGGGAAGCCGCTCTCCGAGCTCCTTCTCGAGTCGCATGACGATAAACTGGGCAGCCTTGTATTCCTTCGGATACGTCTCCCGCACTTCATAGGCAAGAGGCATCGCGATGCGGACCCCCTTTTGGGCTCGCGCAACGGCAAACGACAGGTGATCAGCCATGAACAGCGTCGCATTGGTCGAGAGGTCGTAGGGCAGTTCGTTGGCAACGATGTCCATAACTTTCGCCGCAAACATCACGATATCCGAGGGAAGATCCCTCATGACATCTTGTCCTTTAGGATCAATGTCGTAAAACGTATGCTCGATTTTAGAAAGAGGGAGCTCTCGAGGAAAATCTCCGCCGAAACCGACGCCCCTGCCCATGGCGATGACATCTCGCCCCTGTCCGTCACGGCAAAGAACCGCGTTGTTGTTAAGCTTTTTAATTGCAAGCATGGTGAACCTCCTTTCAAGAACACTCACAGAAAAAGGCATGATAGCCAATAGCAGTGCTATTGCGGTCATGCCTTACGTAACAATCCGTGTTGTATTGCTCTTGGGCATGCCTCCACACAGGAGTAACAATCCAAGATGCAAAATGCATTATAGCGCTCTCCCCGCCCCGGGGACCATCGGGCTGGCGAACGGTAGATGTCGGCCCGCCAGCCTTGATTCTCATTTTCATTGCAACAGCCTCAGGACTCAGCGCAACGCGTTGCGCTGAGTCCTGAGGCGCGAATCCGGGTAGGCAACCCCAGAGGGGCCGGAATCCCCCGGCCCGCGATGGAGGGAGGCCGGCATGTCC
>DBFOIV010000163.1:0-6365 GCA_048489175.1 Collinsella sp.
AGCCTGAGGTCAGGGGTTCGATCCCCCTAACCTCCACCATGATGGACCTGTAGCTCAGTTGGTTAGAGCGTCCGGCTGATAACCGGGAGGTCACAAGTTCGAATCTTGTCAGGTCCACCATCAAAACTGTGAAGAGCCCTGAGGCGTTGCCTCGGGGCTTTTTTCTTGTCTGTGATAAATCTCATTTTGGTTTTGTGTGCTGTGCGAAAGATTGGGTAGTATAGCTATTCAATGCGGCGACCCTGCCGCGTGTTAACCGCTACGTACCGGAGGTGTTCCATGGTTCGTGTCGACATAGAGACCATCGTCATGGCCGCCGGTCCCGTGCCATCGCTTATCGTGCTTCGCGAGCGCTGCGGCAAATCGGACTCGCCCGCGCCGTTGCGTTCCCTTTCCATTCAGACTGGTTCGTTTGAGGCTGCTGCCATTAGCCGTGGCATCGATAGCGGCCGCGCCGAGCGCCCGATTACCCATGACCTGCTGCTCGATACCGTTGACGCCCTGGGCGCCAAGCTCGAGCGCATCGAGATCGTTCGCGCCGAGCCGCCGGTGTTCTACGCGACGATCGTCGTGCTGGCCGATGGCGAGGAGCGCAAGATCGATGCCCGCCCCAGCGATGCCATTGCCCTTGCCGTGCGCAGCAATGCTCCCATGTTTGTGGAGGATGACATCATGAATCGCCTGGGCACTGTTTCTACCCACGCCGAGGAAGTCGACGACGAGCAGGAGTTCGAGAAGTTCGACGAGTTCGTCCATACGCTCTCCCCTGATGATTTCTAAATGCGGGGCGGCCAGGTTGTGGAGCGTTCGCTGATGGCCGGCGGCATGTCGGCCGAGGCAGCGGCTATCGCGCGCGAGGCCCAGATGCGCTCTGAGGCTTCTGAGGCGGCGCGCATTGCCTATGTGACGCAGGCCCGCACGCTTCGCGAACGCCGCGGCTCGTTTATCAAGATGGTTGTTATCTCCGCCCTTGTCGCGGCAATCTGTTCACGCCTTCGTGGTACAGTTGGTGCGCTTGGGTTTTCGATCTCTACGGGCCTGGTGATCTGGGGTGTGGTCGACGCGGTAATGCTGACCAGTCAGATCAAGGTGCTCGACAAGCGCGCGATGGATATGATGCGCGCCCGCGACGCTGCCGCCAGGATCGCCGCCGAGGCACAGGAACTGTAACGACGCCGGACTCGATGGGAAGGTCTAAAGATGGCACAGGATATGCAGGACGCCGGTAACGTCTCCGCCGAGCTCGACGCCATGGTGTGCGATCTAATCGGCGCGTTCTTGGATGACCTTGCCGCCGGTGAAAACCCCGGCGTGGTCGTGGCAATTGAGGACGCCGCTTCCAACCGTTATCTGGCGGCGCTCGATGAGGATGGCGAAGAGGCGTGCCTCGAGGCGGCCACCAACTTTATCTCCGAGCACAAGATGGGTCTTAAGGACGAGGGCCTGGGCCGCATCGCCCGTTACGCCATCGGCTACACCGGATGCGTCGAGATCGATGGCGGCTACCATGACGCCCTGCTCGTGAGTTTCTTTGAGACGACGCTCGAGAGCGGCTTTTCGGCATACGTACTGTACGAGGGTATGGGCGCCGGCGATGGTTTTATGTGGAGCGACCCTGAACCTGCAGGTGAGGAAACCCCTCTAATCTAAAATCGCTAAAATAAACGAGTTTTCGGTAAAAGGCTCAATATTCCCGCCGAGCGTTGTGTTGCTGGGCGGGTCGCATACGCGTGCCGTTTGTATATGGATAGAAGATAGGGGAACTACATGCGCGTAGACAATCTGAGGAACATCGCCATCATCGCTCACGTCGACCACGGCAAGACGACGATGGTCGATAAGCTCCTGCGTGCCACGGACGCCTTCCGTGCCAACCAGCAGGTCGAGGACCGCGTCTTGGATTCTAACGACCAGGAGCGCGAGCGCGGCATTACGATTCTCGCCAAGAACATCTCTATCGAGTACAAGGACGTTAAGATCAACGTCATCGACACCCCGGGCCACGCCGACTTTGGCGGCGAGGTCGAGCGCGTGCTGCGTATGGCAGACGGCGCCCTGCTGCTGGTCGATGCTTTTGAGGGCCCCATGCCCCAGACCCGTTTCGTGCTGCGTCACGCCATCGACACCGGCCTCAAGATCATGATCGTCATCAACAAGATCGACCGTCCGGGCGCCAACCCCGAGAAGGCCTACAACGACTGCCTGGACCTCATGGCCGACCTGGGCGCAACCGACGACCAGCTCGAGTTCGCCATGGAGCACGTGGTCTACGCCAGCGCCATGAATGGCTTTGCTCGCCTTGACCCCAACGACGGCAACATGGACATGTATCCGCTGCTCGATATGATCATCGACGACATGCCCGCGCCCGAGGTTGACGAGAACGCCCCGCTGGCCATGCAGTGCGTGACCATTGACCACTCCAACTTCGTTGGCCGTATCGGCATCGGTCGCGTGTACTCCGGCACCATCCACCAGGGCGACCAGATTTTGGTTGTGAAGAACGACGGCTCCAGCGCCACCGCTACCGTCAAACAGCTCTTTACCTTCGACTACCTGGGCCGCACCGAGTGCCAGGAAGTCGGCGCCGGCGACATCGCTGCCGTCGTGGGCATCGACCGCACCGATATCGGCGATGTCTACACCGATCCCGAGAACCCCGTTGAGCTCGAGCCCATCGAGATCGACCCGCCGACCATGTCCATCGTCTTTGAGGCGTCGACCTCCCCGCTCGTCGGTCGCGACGGCGACATCGTGGGCGCCCGTCAGCTCAAGGAGCGCCTGTTCAACGAGGCCGAGAACAACGTGACCATGAAGATCGAGGAGCTCGAGGACAAGAGCGGCGTCGAGGTCTCGGGCCGCGGCATTCTGCACCTATCCGTTCTGATGGAGTCCATGCGCCGCGAGGGCTTTGAGTTCCAGGTCGGCCGTCCCCGCGTTCTGTTTAAGAAGGACGAGAACGGCAACAAGATGGAGCCTGTCGAGCAGGCCGTCGTCGAGTGCCCGGACGAGTACTCGGGCAAGGTCGTTGAGGTCTTCGGCACCTCCGGCGGCATCATGACGAGCATGGATACCTCGGGCATCGTGACGCACCTCGAGTTTAAGATCCCGACCCGCGGCATCATGGGTCTTAAGAACCGCATTATGAACGTTACCCACGGCGAGGGCGTGTTCTACCACACCTTCCTGGAGTATGGTCCTTACGCCGGCGAGATCGGTAACCGTCAGAACGGCGCCATGATCTCCATGACCACCGAGAAGGCCGTTGCCTATGCTCTGGGTACGCTGCAGGAGCGCGGCCAGCTGTTTGTTGAGCCGGGCACCGAGTGCTATGAGGGCATGATCGTGGGCGAGCGCAGCAAGGCCGGCGACATGGTCGTCAACATCGCCCGTACCAAGAACCTGGGCAACCAGCGTTCCTCGACCTCCGATATCTCCGTCCAGCTGGTGCCGCCCCGCACTTTCTCGCTGGAGGAAGCGCTGGAGTACATCGCCGACGACGAGCTGGTCGAGATCACTCCCAAGAACATTCGCCTGCGCAAGCGTCTGCTCAACGCCACCGACCGCAAGAAGGCTGCCGTCCGCGCCGGCCAGGTCAACAAATAAGCGCTGGGCTTTATAGCGACTAACAAGAAAGGGCGTCGACCGCAATGGTCGGCGCCCTTTTTGGTGCAAGGGGATTGAGCTGGTCTGCACCGCCACAAGGGTGCCTGGCCCCTTTGTGGCGGTTGGCGGCTAAGCGGTGGGGAGTCCCGGTGTGTTGGCTGCCTGCTGCGGCTTGAGGTGGGCGTTGCGCCAGATGATTTGGATGATGTAGCCGAGCATAAAGACAAAGGCTACGCCGCTGATGAAGTCGCCTACGAGGGGGATTGCCGTAAGCGCGCCCGCGGCGATGCCGCCCACGGCCGCCATGGCGTAACGGTTCTGGCTGTGTCCGACCATGCGGGCGATTGCGCACCCCGCAAAGGCACTCGACACCAATGCGATGCCGATAACGCCGCACAAGAGGGTTCCGGCAAGCGACAGGCCAGCGATAGAGATAATCAGCAGTAGGACGGCGGGGACGACAGCAATCGTACCCAGAAGACCGCTCACCCACAGGGGCGTGGGGCGCTGGTGGAGCATGCCAGCGGCGCTGGCGGTTGCACGCGGAAAGACGAGCTCGAGCAGCAGGGCGACAAAGCAGGTCGAGAGCGCCGCGGCGACGATGCCGCCGATGATGTTGTTAGCGGTCGTGGCCGCGCTCTCGTTCTCGGTGCGGTCGATCTTGAGTGCGCCTACCTCGGCTCCTGCGGCACGCTCGGGGTCCTCGGAGACGTGCGCGTTCACGGTGCCGGTAATACGGGCATTCTTGCCCAAGACGAGCTTATCGGCCCAAACCTCGACATCGCCCTCGACGGTGCCGTCGATGGTCACCGTATCGCCTGCAAGCGCTGCCGACTTGGCGGAGCCTCGCAGGGCAACCGTCTCGCCCATCGCGTAAAAACAGTTGGCGGCGCTGTCGGAATTGAGCACAACGTGCTGACCGGCCACCGTGACGCTGCCATTAACCGTGGTTTTGGCGATATCGATAGTGCGTGCCGCCAGACGGACGGCGCCGCCCACCGTGCAGTCGCGGATCGAGAGGGTATCGCCCGCGGCGATGATATCGCGGTCGATGGACGCATCGTCCAAGTTGAGAGCCTGGCCTGCCCAGTACAGGTCACCCTCGACGCCGGACGGATTGGCGTCATTGTCGGTCGCAAGTATGTTTCCTGCGGTGTCCGTGCCGGCGAACGACGCCGTGGGAAGTGCGGTGAGCGCCAGCACGATGAGCGCGAATAGGATGGTGATGCGGCCCCACGCTTTATGGCGCTGGGTCGACGGGAATTGATTGCAGGGCATAGTGAATCCTTCGTCAGATGCTCGACATGCACCTAACAGGGTACCCAACGCGTGGGCGCTCTAAAAGAACCTCTCGGTTGTATTTCGAAGGATGAGGCCGCGCAATCTACTTTTTGCGGTGCAAAAAACGTGCGATGTCTTCCTCGGTGGGGCTTTTGATGTCGAAGCGCAGCGACAGCCAGCGCAGTCCCATGGTTATCGCAACGCATACGATTAACGCGGTGATGTTGCTGACGACGCCGCTCATGACAAGGCATACATAGCTTGCAGAGCCGGCAATGGCTGCGATGGCATAGAAGTTGGTGCGCTGGAAAATGCCCGGCACCACGCCCATAAAGCTGTCACGCAGCATGCCGCCGCCCACCGCGGTGAAAAAGCCCATCATGATGCACACCGCCGGCGCAAAGCCGTAGACCAGCGCCTTGTCTGCTCCAGTGGCGGCATAGATGCCGACCGAGATGATGTCGAGCAGGGGGATGAGTTTTTCGGGCTTGTCGACGATTGCCGGGAAAATGTAGATGATGGCTGCCGTGGCAATGGAAAGCGGGAGCGCCATCGGTTGGTTGAGGATGTAGACGTTGCCCACCTGCAGCGTCATATCGCGCAAAAGACCGCCGCCCAGGCCACAGACCACGGCGAGCGCGACGGCGCCTACCAGGTCGAGTTTGTGCTCGCGTGCGACTAACACGCCCGAGATCGATGCCGCGACAACAGCGAACATCTCAAGCCAAAACGGAATAGCGACCATGGCATCCGAGGCATGTGAGGTAACGGTCATAGCGGCGACGATGGGCAAGATAGGGTCCTTCTGATTGCGGGTTTAGATAATGCCCGTACATAGTACATGGTTGACGGGTCTGGCGACCCTATTGCTCGGTAAACGGTCGGGACTGGATGCGGGCGTAGGGCCAAACATGTACGTCAGCCTCCAAAGATGTCAAAAATGTCGGTTTTGGAGGGTGATGTACGCGTTTGAGATTTGGGGCTGGGATCGACCGCGATGGGGGCGTGGCTGAATAGGAGGGATGTCCAAATTTTGAGCGAAGCTCAAAATTTATCCGGTCGGCTTACGCCGACCGCGCTGCGCTAAAAACGCGCCACAGGCGCGTTTTCTTTACGCTCCGCGCCCTGGCGGGTTCGAATCCCTCCTCCTCCGCCGTATTTGCTTGTTAGGGACTCAAAACAAAAAAGCTCCCGTTGTTGGGAGCTTTTTCAACCAAAATGGCGGAGGAGGAGGGATTCGAACCCTCGTGACCTTATACAGGCCAAACGGTTTTCGAGACCGCCGCATTCAACCACTCTGCCACCCCTCCGCGTGGGGTAAAAACAAAGCAGGCTCAAAGGCCTGCTTTGGAATTAACTGGCGGAGAGTCAGGGATTTGAACCCTGGAGACGCTTTTGACGCCTACACGATTTCCAATCGTGCTCCTTCGGCCACTCGGACAACTCTCCGTTAAATGCGAAAGTCAGTATACACGAGG
>DBFOIV010000164.1:0-31867 GCA_048489175.1 Collinsella sp.
CCTACGGACATGGGCGTCAATATGGTCGGCTTTGCCATCACCGATGACGATGCCTGCCGCGACGCTTCCAAGATGGAGATCGTCCGCCGCTACTTTACCGCGGTCGAAAATGTGCGCCGTACCGGCGTGGGCGATGAGCAAGTCGACCGTCTCAAGATCATTATGAAGAAAGCCGGCATCGATAAGAACTACTCACCGGCGCGCTCGGCGGCCCTCACCAGGGAGCAACTGACGGGTGGTCCCGTGGGTGCCATGGTTATGCCCGATGGCTCCGTGGTGACCGGCAAGACTTCCACGCGCCTGGGCGCTGCGAGCTCGCTCATCATGAATGCACTTAAGCATGTCTCGGGCGTCGACCTTGAGCTCGAGGTCATTAGCGATGAAGCGATCGAGCCCATCAGCAAGCTCAAGACGCATTTCCTGGGCAGCAAAAACCCGCGTCTCCACACCGACGAGACGCTTATGGCGCTGTCGATCACCTCGGCCACGAGTGAGACGGCCGCTCGCGTCCTTTCGGGCCTGGAGCAGCTGCGCGGTTGCGATGCCTTCTTTAGCGTGATTATCTCGCCGACGGACGAGACGGTACTGCGCAAACTGGGTATCAACGTGTGCTGCGAGCCCAAGTTTGAGCGCCGCGGTTTCTTCCATCGCTAAGTTTGAAGCACCGCGGTAATTGCATTGCATTTTGGCCGTATCGGGTTAGCGCCCGGTACGGCTTTTTGATCAATAAAGCGCCTATTTCGGCGAAAAATAGCTGTTTACCTGCCTAGAAACAATTTGAGCGGTATACAATAACCGTAACTGTTTCATCCTTAGCGGGATGCCGCATGATGGATATTACCTGCCATCGTGAGGTGTGTCGGTCGCGCACGGCGCGTTAGATGCTCGTGCTCGGTTTGAGGAGGCTGCTATGGCGGGCAAGGGTCGTGCGAGTGTCAACGATATGAAGCGTGTTGAGGTGCTGGTGTTGATGGAAATCGACCAGCAAACCGAAGACAATGGCGGGCCGTATGGTTTCTCGCGCAAAACGCTTGCCGAGCGCGTGGGGGTTTCGCCGTATCGTGCCCGCGCCGCAATCGATCGCTTGGATTCCGAAGGCATGATTGATGTCGTCTCGCGTTATAGCGACGACGGCGGTCAGCTTGCAAATGGCATTTGCCTCACCGAACGTGGCGAGTGGTATCTTGAGGGCGTCCGTACCGGCATGCTCGTTCAAGAAATGCTTGAGGACGAGGTTGCTGATCGATAGCAGCATGTAACCCTTGCCATAGCGACGCCGCCTGGGAAACCGGGCGGCGTTTTGTTTCAAGATTGAGAAATGCAATCGCACGCGAGAAAAATTGCGAACGGTCCGCGGCGCGAGTATTACAATGAAGACCCGTAAGATGTGGATAAACAACTTCTACGGGAAGCGCAGGTAACTCAATATGACCAAGCATGTGTTCGTAACCGGTGGCGTGGTTTCGTCCCTGGGCAAGGGTATCACCGCGGCCTCGCTGGGCCGTCTGCTCAAGTCGCGTGGCTACAAAGTAACGATGCAGAAGGCCGACCCGTATCTGAACGTCGACCCCGGTACCATGAGCCCGTTCCAGCATGGTGAGGTCTTCGTTACCGAGGATGGTTACGAGTCCGACCTGGACCTGGGTCATTACGAGCGCTTTATTGATGAGAACCTGACCCGCGATTCCAACTTTACGACCGGTGCCATCTACAAAAGCCTAATCGCCCGCGAGCGTCGCGGCGACTTTTTGGGCGGTACCGTGCAGGTGATTCCCCACGTCACCAATGCCATTAAGGACAAGTTCCGCCGCATCGAGGAGCAGACCGGCTCCGATGTAGTCATCACCGAGCTGGGCGGCACGATTGGCGACATCGAGTCCCAGCCGTTTGTCGAGGCCATCCGTCAGTACCGCAAGGAGGCCGGCCCCGAGAACGTCTGCTACATCCACGTGTCGCTCGTTCCCTATATCGCCGCCGCCCACGAGGTCAAGACCAAGCCCACACAGCATTCCGTCAAGGAGCTCCGCAGCTTTGGCATCCAGCCCGATATTATCGTGCTGCGCTCCGACCACCATATCGATGACGCTATCCGCGGAAAGATCGCAAGCTTCTGCGACGTCGACACCGATTGCGTCTTTACCAACGAGGACTGCGCGAGCATTTACGATGTTCCGCAGCTGCTTGCCGAGCAGGACTTTGACCTGCGCATTTGCGAGCGCCTGGGTCTGGACCCGCGTGAGCGCGACATGAGCGAGTGGAACGAGTTCCTGCGCAAACAGAATCACGCCAACCATCACGCCGACAAGGTGAAGATCGCCGTCGTGGGCAAGTACACGCAGCTGCCCGATGCGTACCTGTCGGTTATCGAGGCCCTGCACCATGCGGGCGTCTTCTACGATCGCCATGTGGACGTCCAGCTGGTCGACGGCGAGAGCCTCGACGAGCAGAATGTCTCCGAGGTTCTGGGCGACGCCTCGGGCATCCTGGTCCCCGGCGGCTTTGGCAAGCGCGCCCTGGAGGGCAAGATCCTCGCGGCCGAGTTTGCCCGTGAGCACAAGATTCCGTATCTGGGCATTTGCCTGGGTATGCAGGTGGCCGTGTGCGAATTTGCGCGCAATGTCGTCGGCCTTGCCGGCGCCAGCTCCTCCGAGTTCGATCCGGACGGCCCGTTTAGCGTCATCGATCTGATGAGCTCGCAGGAGGACGTGACCGAGAAGGGCGGCACCATGCGCCTGGGCGCCTATCCGTGCAAGCTCGCCGCCGATACCCTTGCTCGCGAGGCATATGGCGAGGAGCTCGTCTACGAGCGTCACCGTCATCGCTTTGAGTTCAACAACGCCTTCCGTGACCAGCTCGAGGACGCCGGCTTGGTTATCTCGGGTCTGTCGCCCGACGAGCGCCTGGTCGAGATGGTCGAGCTGCCGCGCGACGTGCATCCGTGGTATGTGGCAACCCAGGCTCATCCCGAGTTCAAGAGCCGCCCGACCAACCCGCAGCCGCTGTTCCGCGAGTTCGTGCGCGCTTCGATCGGCCAGCACGAGGGTGTCGACCGTCTGCAGGTGACGCCCATGAACCTCGCTACGGACTAAGGGTGCCGGCGAATAAGGAACATACCGAAGCTACTCCCTCGTCGCTCGCCGTGGCGGCGGGGGAGTATCTCGATTACCTCGCGGTCGAGCGGGGTTTGGCGCGCAACACGATTGCGGCCTATCGTCGTGACCTGACGACGTACTGCGCCTATCTGGAGCGGGCGGGTATTGTGTCTTTTGAAGAGGTGACCCGTCAGGTCGTGGAGGGCTTTGTCGCCGACCGTCGCGATGGGGGCTATTCCGATGCCTCGGTGGAGCGTGCGCTTGCGGCCGTGAAGGGCCTACATGCCTTTTTGGTGCGCGATGGGGCTGTGGCCCAAAATCCAACGGCGGCGTTGCGCCTGCCTAAAAAGGCTGAGCGTTTGCCGGAGTATCTATCGGTGGAGGATGTCTCGGCGCTGCTCGATCAAGACTTCCCCGAGGGCGAGATGGGCTTGCGCGACCATGCCATCTTGGAAGTGCTCTATGGATGCGGTTTGCGTGTGAGCGAGTTGGTGGGACTCGATGTGGGCGATATCCATATCGACGATGGCTTTGTGCTCGTTCGCGGTAAGGGCTCGAAGGAACGTCTGTCCCCGCTGGTGGGAAGCGCGGCGCGAGCTCTGGCGCTTTATGTAACTGAGGGGCGTTCTCGCTTGGCGGCCCATGCCCGCGGAACCGAGACCTCGGCGGTCTTTTTAAATAAGAACGGCCGCCGTCTGTCGCGCCAGGGCATCCATGCCATCTGTGAGCGCTACGGGCGCCAGGTGGGACTGGTGGGGCTCCATCCCCATACGCTGCGTCACTCCTTTGCCACCCATATGCTTGCGGGCGGCGCAGATCTCCGTGTGCTACAGGAGATCTTGGGACATGCCGATATATCGACCACGCAGGTCTACACGCATGTCGATCGTACGCAACTGACCGAGGTCTATTTGGCGGCGCACCCGCTGGCACATCGTTAACACATCGCTGACCTGCATATTTATAGGTATTTGGGGACGGGCTCCAGATTGCCGCGGCGTGCTTTTGCGCGCGCATGGGCAATCTGGGGCCCGTCCCATTTTTCGCCACTTGGCGTCGCGGTGGTGGGCCGCACGTGCCTTGGGTGGGGGAGTTTGGGGGCGATGTGAACGGCATGTAAAGGGACGTAAAAATCGCCTCAAGGTCAACTTGAAGGTTGAGGTTCGCGGGTGTGGTTCTACAGGTGGCATCACGCCTTTGCTGAAAACACAACATATTGTGTTTTCGAACATATGCTTGGGGGTGTTTTGCAATATATGGTGAGTGGAGTGGAGGGGCGGGCTGGGGGAAGGGGTGGGGAAAGGTGTTGAAAAATGGGGCGGTTCCCCATATTATTGATGACGTCGACAGGCGGGGTGGTTCCCCGCGTACGTGCCATCTGAGTAACCGAGGGGAGGGCGCACATGGGAATGACTGGTGCATACGAGCGCAATCTCGATGCAAAAGGTCGTCTGTCCCTGCCTGCACCCCTTCGCGAGGAGCTTGGAGAGCACGTTCGCGTGTTCAAAGCCCTGGATGTCGATGCTCTGTACGTGTTCTCTGCCGAGGCCTTCGATAAGTGGGTCGAAGGACTCTTCGCGGGTCGTGAGGGCCACGAGGGTTTTAACCCGCGTGACATTAATGACCAGAAGCTCATGAGGGCGATCAACAAGCGCACCACGTCGATGGACGTGGACAGCGCCGGTCGTATCGGTCTTTCCGAGTCTCTCCGCAAGCAGGCGAACCTCGACCGCGAGGTCACGGTTGTGGGCAACTACGACCACCTTGAGGTTTGGGATCGCGCCGCGGCCGATGAGGACGATGACGATGAGGCCCTGCTGGACCTCTTCTTCTCGTAAGGGCAAGGCACGGGTAACGGATGGAGCGTGGGATCTTGACACAAGAATATCGGCATGAACCTGTCATGCTCGGCGAAGTGCTTGAGTCGCTGCGGCTAAAGAGCGGCTCCGTTGTCTGCGATTGCACCCTTGGCGGTGCCGGCCATTCGGTAAAGATGGCCGCGCAGGTGGGGGAGACGGGCCTTTTGCTCGGCGTCGATCAGGACGACATGGCCCTCGAGGCCGCTGGCGCCCGTCTGGACCGCGAGGTTCCCGGCGTTCCGCACCAGCTGCTGAAGGGCAACTTCGGCGACTTGGACGAGCTGCTTTGCTCGGCCGAGGTGCCCGGGGTCGATGGCTTCCTGTTCGATTTGGGCGTTTCGTCACCGCAACTCGATATCCCTGGCAGGGGCTTTTCGTATAACGAGGACGCCCCATTGGACATGCGGATGGATCCGGGTAATAACACCTTAAACGCAGCTGAGGTCATCAACACCTATAACGAACACGACCTCGCCCGGATTCTACGCGTCTACGGCGAAGAGAAGTTCGCCTCGCAGATTGCGCGCGAGATCGTGCGCCGCCGCGAGCAAGAACCGATCGAAACCACCGGCCAATTTGTTGAGATCATCAAGGCGGGTATCCCGGCTGCCGCTCGTCGGCATGGCGGACACCCGGCCAAGAAAAGTTTCCAGGCCATTCGCATCGAGGTCAATCACGAGCTCGATGTGCTCGAACGAGGGCTTGATGCCGCCACCAGGTGGCTCAACCCGGGCGGACGTATCTGCGTCATCTCGTATCACTCGCTCGAGGATCGTATCGTAAAGAACCACTTTAAGGAGATGAGCCAGGGGTGCACGTGCCCGCCGGAGATTCCGGAGTGCGTGTGCGGCAACGTGCCGATACTCAAGGTCATCACCCGCAAACCCTTGGTTGCCCAGCCTGATGAGGTTGAGCGCAACCCTCGGGCGAGATCAGCCAAAATCCGCGTGGCGCAGCGTCTGTAGGCGCGACCGCGCGATATTGGACCTCCCGCTCGCACCATAAACGAAGCTTAAACACACTACCAACGTACTCGGGATGGGAGGCGGCATATCATGGGCTACAACACTTCAAGCGCAGCACTCGCCTATGATATGAACGCCATGCCCGCCTATCGTGAGACGCCGCAGGCTCCCGTTGCTCCCCGTGAGCAGCGCACGCCGCGCTTTGATGTCTACACGGGCGCGGGCCGTCAGGCAAACCAGGCGGTAAGCCCGGTTTTCATGAGCGTTCTTAAAACGTTTTGCATCATTGCGGCTATCTTCATGACGATCGGCGTCGCCCGCGTGGCGCTCGCCGGCGTTACGGCCCAGGTGCTCAACAGCAACGCCGAGCTTACCAACACGCTCGAAAAGGCGACCGATGAGAGCTCCGACCTGGAGGTCATGCATTCGGTCTATGGCGCCGACACGCGCATTCGCGACCTTGCGGGCGCTTATGGCATGGTGGAGCCCAGCGAGAGCGTTACACTTGACTTTTCGCAGGATGCAGCCGCGGGCGCCAACGCGACCGCGACCGTTCAGTAGCAAGACGGTAGCTGAGTATGACAAATGACTATCGCCGCGGTTCCGATGGGGGCCGCGGTTCTGGACGTCCCTCGTCGCGGGGACGTTCTGGTTATCAAGGAACGGGTCGGCAATCTTACAACGCCGGGCGGTCCCGTGGCAACGACCCGGCGTCGCGACTTCGCGGCTCGGGCGGCCCTCAAGTGCATAACACCAGGTCGCGCAAGAGTTCGTCGACCGAATGGCTCACAGGCACGCCTCTGCCTCGCCGCAAAGCCGTCATGGGTTTCATTGGGTTTGGCTTGGGCTTGGGCGTCTTTCGTCTTGCCGACTATCAAATTGTCGAAGCCGATAAACTGCGCGAGCGTGCCGATGCGCGCCGCCTGCTTGCGCAGACCCTCTATGCCAAACGTGGCACCATCTACGACCGCAACGGCAACGTGCTGGCGTCGTCGGTCGAATGTCGCAACATCGCCGTGAACCCGCAGCTTGTCGAGGATGTCGACAAGACGGTGTCGGCGCTGGTCAAGGCAACTGGAATCGATAAAAAGACCTGCCGCAAGCTCGTCGAGTCCGATGGCACCTGGGTGTATATCAAGCGCCAGGTGGACGAAGACGATGCTGCGGCGCTGGAGAAGAAGAATCTGCCCGGCGTGCTTTTTGAGCAGGCCATGAAGCGCGTATATCCATACGGCAATCTGGCATCGCAGGTGCTGGGTGTAGTGAATGTAGACAACGACGGCTTGACGGGTCTCGAAAAGCAATACAACAAGCTTCTGACCGGCACGAACGGTTCTCTCGTGCGCGAGCGCGCGAGGGACGGCAGCTATATCGCGGGCGGTGCCTATAAAAAGGTGGCTGCGGTCGACGGCGTTGATATCGTGACGACGCTCGACGTCAATATCCAGCGAGCGGCCGAGGATGCCCTGGCAGAGGCAGTTGAGAAGACTAAGGCCAAGAACGGCTCGGCGCTGGTCACCGATCCTACGACAGGCGAGATCTTGGCAGCCTGCTCGTATCCGACTTACGACCAGACCGATCTGGAAAACGCCAAGACCGAGGATATGAACTTGCGCCTGGTCACCGACGCCTACGAGCCCGGCTCGGTCTTTAAGACGCTCGTGGCGGGCGCCGGCTTCGACTTGGGTGTCGTGCGATCGAGTACGTCGTTTGAGGTGCCGGCGAGCATCAAGGTGGGCGACGATACCGTTACCGATGCCGACAAGCGCGACTATGGCATGACCATGGATGTGCGCGAGATGATGTGCCGTTCGTCCAATGTGGGCTTTGTCCTGGTGGGGCGCAAGATCGGTGCGGATGACTTTGCCGCCTATGTGGACAAGTGGGGCATCGGTCACAGCTCCGGTGTCGATTTTCCGGGCGAGAGCCTGGGCATCGTCAAGGAGCGTGACCAGTATGACGGCGCCACGCTGGGCTCGATGAGCTTTGGACAGGCGCTGTCCGTCTCGCCGATTGAGATTGCACGTGCCGTGGGCGGCATCGCCAACGGCGGCGTGATGATGACCCCGCACTTCTATAAGTCCAGCAAAGGCGACGAGAAGGACTGGGGCGAAGGCGAACGCGCGATTTCTGAGGACGCCGCATCCCAGGTGACATCGTGCATGCAGACGGTCGTGTCCGAGGGAACGGGCGTTGGCGGCGCGGTTGACGGCTATGACGTGGCGGGTAAGACCGGTACGGCCGAACGTGCCGACGAGAACGGCGGCTACCTCAAGGAGAACTACATGTCGTCCTTTATGGGCTTTGCACCGGCACAATCGCCCAAGGTGCTGTGCTATATCACGCTCGACGGAACGCCGAGCGGTTCAGATGCCGCTGCGGTGCCGTTCCAGTCCATTATGGCCAACGCGCTCGACGTGCTGGGTATCCCGCGCACGAGGTAGGGGGTTACAATCTTTGGGGCGTGGTTTGTTGTCCCATATGAGGGGTGTTCACATGCCCTGCACCACGCATGCGCGGCGCTGGGATACAATACGCCGATAGCATTATTAGGTTTACAGGGGAGCTGCAATGATAGAGATCGCCGTCAACAACCTCGCGGCCGCAACAGGGGCCCGAACCGTGACGGGAGAAGCCGATCGGGTATGCCGCGGGTGCGTTATCGACTCGCGTCAGGTCGAGGAAGGGACGATTTTCGTCGCCTTTCCCGGTGAAAACGTCGACGGCAATGATTTTGCTTCCCGTGCCGTCCAGTCGGGTGCCGGCGCCGTCGTGATGACGCGTGAGCCCGAGGCCGAGCTGGTCTCGCTGGCGCAGGACAAAGGATGCGCCATCCTGCTGACCGATGATCCCGAGGAGTTTCTGCTGCGTTTGGCGCACGCGTACCGTCTGGAGCTTGGCTGCCTGGTCGTTGGCATTACCGGTTCCATCGGCAAGACGACGACCAAGGACGTGCTCGCCGCTGTGCTCGCCAAGCGCTATCGTGTCTGGGCTACCAAGGGCAATTTCAATAACCTGATCGGCATGCCGCTCACGGTGCTTTCCGCTCCGGCCGATACCGAGGTCCTGGTGCTCGAGATGGGCATGAACCATTTCCACGAGATTGAGCGCCTGTCCCAGTCCGCCAATCCCAACCTTGCCATCGTGAGCAAGATTGGCACCTCTCATATCGGCATTTTGGGTAGCCGCGAGAACATCGCCCGCGCTAAGGCCGAGATTGTCCAGGGTATGTGCGCCGCTGGCGACTTCTTGCCGCTGCTGGTTTTGGGCGGCGAGGACGACTTTACGCCGTTCATTCGCGATACGTTCGCCCAGCCTGCTGGTATCGACGTGATGCTGGCCGGCGTCTCGGACGATGATGAGGTCCGTGCCCGCGACGTTCGTGTTGATGACGAGGGCCGTCCGGTCTTTACGCTCGATTTTGGCCAGGGTGAGACGATCGATACCATGCTTGCCATCCCCGGCGTGCAGTCCGTTCCTAATGCCGTTAAGGCCGCCGCGGTTGCCTATCGCTTGGGCGTGACGCCCGAGCAGATCGATGCTGCCTTTAGGGGCCTCACGATCACCGGTCACCGCCAGGAGATCAAGCGCGCCAAGAGCGGTGCCCGCGTCATCGACGATTCCTATAACGCCAGTGCCGAATCCATGGCTGCTGGCCTCGATCTGCTGTGCTCGCTTTCGTGCACGGGGTCTCGTATGGCAATCCTGGGCGAGATGGGCGAGATGGGCGATGAGGCTCCTCGCATGCATGAGCTCGTGGGCGCCTATGCCGCCGCCAAGAAGCTCGACATGCTGGCGTGCGTGGGTGGTGAGCTGGCCCAGCTTATGGCCGATGCCGCGCGCATGATGGGCATGGACGAGGACCGCATCCAGGTGTTCTCCGATTATCAGCAGGTGCTCGACCGCATGGGCGGCGCGCTTGAAAAACATGATGTTGTACTGGTCAAGGGTTCCCGCTTTGTTGAGCTCGACCGCTTTGTGGAAGGTGTGTGCTAGCCCATGTTCGGCAATCCCTCGTATCCAACGTATCAGGCTTTTTTGGGGCTTGGCATCGCCGCCGCCATTGCGCTGCTGCTCATGCCGTGGTGGATCAAGCTGCTCAAGGTCGAGGGTATCGGCCAGCAGGTTCGTGCCGACGGCCCCAAGCGTCATTTGGTTAAGCAGGGAACGCCCACCATGGGTGGCGTTGTCATCCTCGTCGCGATTTCGCTGACCTGCCTGCTGATGGGCAGGCTCACCACCGAGCTCGTGCTCGTGCTGCTCGCCACGCTGGCGACCGGCGTGCTGGGCCTGATCGACGACCTGACCTCCGTTACGCATGGGCGCTCGCTCGGTCTGACGCCTCATGCCAAGATGATCGGTCTAACCATTATCTGTGTCACCTTTACGGTACTTGCCGTCAACTGGTGCGGCGTCGCCCCCGAGATTCGTTTTCCCGGCGGCCTGACGATTGACCTCGGTGTTCTTTCGACCACTATCTGCGGCCTTTCGTTCCCGTGGCTTTACATTGTCTTTTGCTGGCTGATGATCGCCGGTCTTTCTAATGCCGTGAACCTGACTGATGGCCTTGACGGTCTTGCTGGCGGCACCTCCATGATTGCCATGCTCGCCATGGCTGCCATGGCGTTTTTGCACGGAGACGTGAACCTGTCCATCTTCTGCACCGCGTGTGCCGGTGCCTGCTTGGGCTTTCTGTGGTTCAACTGCTATCCGGCGAGCATCTTTATGGGCGATACCGGCTCGCTTGCCCTAGGCGCCGCGTTTGCCTGCACGTCCATCATGACCAACACCGAGGTCGTCTCCCTCATCATCGGCGGCCTGTTTATCGTTGAGACCCTGTCGGTCATGATTCAGGTTGTCTACTTCCACTTTACGCACAAGCGCGTCTTCCTTATGGCGCCCATCCATCATCATTTCGAAAAGAAGGGCTGGGCCGAGACCAAGGTCGTCATCCGTTTTTGGATTATCGCTGCTGCCTTTGGTGCCGTTGGCCTTGCCCTGTTCTTCCAGTTGGGATAGTGGTCTTTCATGCCTCTTGCTGATGTCTTTAGCCTGCTCGTTTTGGGTCAGGGCAAATCCGGTCTCGATGTCGCCCGCTGGGCGCTGGCACATCCCGAGCGCGTAAGTGCCGTTACCGTGTATGGCGGTGGCACCTCTGAGCCCAATGACGCCACGCGTGCGCTCGAGGCTGCTGGTGCGTCGTTTGTCTATGGGACCGAACAGGTCGAGGGCGCCTATGACGTATGCGTGACGTGCCCGGGCATCTCGGAGTTCTCGGGCTTCTTTAAGGCCGGGCGCGAGCATGCCGCCCAGATTATGGGTGAGCCCGAGTTTGCCTATCGCCTGTCGCCCGATAACTGGATTGCCATCACGGGCACCAACGGCAAGACGACCACCACGTCGCTGGCTGATTATCTGCTTAAGGCTGCCGGCGAGGCCAGCGTTGCTGTCGGCAATATCGGCGAGCCGCCGGTCAACGAGATTGACGGCCGAGCCCACAACGAGTGGTTTGTGGCTGAGCTCTCGAGCTATCAGATTGCTACGACAACCGAGCTCCACCCCCGCGTGGCGGTGCTGCTCAACATCACTCCCGACCACTTGGGCTGGCATAAGAGCCATAAGAACTACGCGCTTGCCAAGATCAAACTGTTTGACAATATGGTCGATGACGATCTGGCGGTTGTCGACGTCGAAGACGCCGGCATTCGCGAGTTCGATGAGTACATCTACACGCCGGGTCGTCGCATCTGCAAGGTTGCCTTTGACGAGCCTGAGGGTGAGGATGCCGCCTTTGTGCGCGATGGCAAGATGATCGTGCGCCTGAAGGGCGTCGAGACCCCGCTCGTCGCTACATCCGAGCTCAAGATCTCGGGCCATCACAATGTTATCAATGCCCTGTGCGCCGCCACGGCTGCCCTGGCAGTCGGTGCCGATGCCGATGGTATCTGCCGTGGTCTGGCCTCGTTCCAGCCGCTCGAGCACCGTGTGGAGCCGTGTGGCGAGATTGACGGCGTGCGCTACGTCAACGATTCCAAGGCGACCAACACCGACGCGGTCGAGAAGGCACTGACGGCATTTCCCGATGACGACGTGATCTTGCTGCTCGGCGGCCACGATAAGGGCACGCCGCTCACGGACTTCGCGCGCGTCGTTATGGACAACGTGCGCTCGGTCGTCTGCTTTGGCGATGCGCGCGAGCGCTTCACCGCCGCTATGGACGAGGCCGATGTCGATGGCGATGTGGATATCGCCCAGGCGGATGACCTACGCGACGCCGTGGACGTCGCCCGTTCGCTGTCGAGCCGTGGTGACGTGATCTTACTTTCTCCTGCCTGCTCTTCGTTCGATGAGTTCTCGGGCTATGAGGAGCGCGGCCGCGTGTTTAAGGACTACGTGGCCCAGCTTGCCGCTGCAGCGAAATCACAAATGGAATAGGGGTTGCGGTGAGAGAGGAGAGCCCCCGACAAGGTATGAGGAGGCCCGACTCGGACCGTGCTTCCTCACGTCGTATCACACCGCGTTCCAGCCGCGGCGGGCAGTCGTTTAGCGAACGCTATATTGCCGGCGTTCCCGCCCGTATCATGCGCCCCCGTTTGATATTCATGGCCTGCCTGTTTACCTTGGTATGCTTTGGCCTGCTGATGGTGTACTCGGCGTCTTCGGTCGAGGCGCTGCACGAGAATGGCTCGGCGACGTTTTTTCTGGGTCGACAGGCCGCGTTTGCCGTGGTCGGTGTTCTGGCGCTGATTGCCATCGTGCGCGTTTTGCCGGACAGCTGGTTTGGGGAGGATGTGCTCAGGATCTTCCTTATCGGCATGATAGGGCTACTGCTTCTGGTGTTCTTGGTGGGCAGCGGCAGCCGTGGCGCCACGCGCTGGCTTAACATCGCCGGTATTCAGTTCCAGCCTTCCGAGTTTTTAAAGCCATTTGCCATTGCGTATTCGGCCATCATGCTTGATCGCTTCTTTTCGCCCGGTGGCAACATCAACGAATTCCTTCGCAAGATGGGCATCTACCTGGGCATTTCGCTCTTTCTGATCTTTATCCAGCCCGATTTCGGTACTGTCCTGATCATCCTGTTGACCCTCATGTGCATGGCGTTGTTTGCGGGTCTCGACCCCAGATTTATCATCGGCGTGCTAATCTTCGGCATTCTCGTGATCGTGATTGCGCTTGTCGCAGAGCCGTACCGTATGGTGCGTATTCAGGTTGCCTTGAACCCTTGGGCCGACGAGTATGGTGACGGCTATCAGGCCACGCTTGCCATTATGGCCTTTGCCTCGGGCGGTCTGTTCGGCCGTGGCATCGGCAACTCAACCATGAAGTACTCGTATCTGCCCGAGGCGCACAATGACTACATCCTGGCCATCATTGGCGAGGAAGTCGGTTTTGTCGGAACCGTGCTGTTCTTCTTGGTGTTTGCGATGCTGATCTACTCGGCGTTTCGTATTGCCGAGCAGGCGACCGATCGCCGGGGCGCGCTTATGGCGTCTGGCTCCGCGGTCATTCTCGCAGTGCAGTTTTTGATTAACGCGCTGGGCATCCTCAACGTGTTTCCCATGACGGGCAAACCGTTGCCGTTTATTAGCTACGGCGGTTCGTCGATTATTGTGTCGCTTATGCTTGCCGGGTTGATCCTGCGCGTTTCGTACGAGAGCGCCCGCCGCGATGAGTATGACCGCCGCCGTGAGAGCTTTGCCGTTATGGACGAGAGCACCGCCGGCGTAGCCCATGTGCGCGGTGAACGACCTTCGCGTAGCGGCTTTACCGTTCTGGATGGTTCTGCATCCGAGCCGGCAGCTCGTCCACGCCCGCGAATGGCTCCGCAAGGTCGTCCGCAGCGCCCCAGCCCTCGCAACGCGGGCGGCGGATATAATCGAATCGATTTGAACTCGGACCCGTCGGCGCGTCTGCGTACCGACGACCAGGGACCGCGTGTACGAAGGGACTACCATGACCGATAAAATGACCGTTGCTATTGCAGCCGGCGGCACGGCAGGACACATCAACCCCGCGCTCGCCTTGGCCGAAGAGTTGCGTGACCGTGGCCACCACGTTGTGTTCGTGGGCCAGTCGCGCAAGCTCGAGGGTCGTCTGGTCCCCGAGGCTGGGTTTGATTTTGTGCCCATTACGGTCACGGGCTTCGACCGCTCCCGTCCTTGGACGGCGCTGACCTCGCTGTGGCGTGTCAACAAGGCCAAACGTGCGCTCGCCAGTCATTTCTCAAAGGTCGGCAAGCCCGATGCCGCCATTGGTTTTGGTGCCTATGTCGAGGTTCCGCTGCTGGGGTGGTGCAAGGGCGCGGGCGTTCCGTATCTGCTGCATGAGCAGAACTCTGTTCCGGGCCTGGCCAACAAGATGATGAACTCCCACGCCGCCCGCGTGTGCATCTCGGTGCCGGCAGCGCGTTCGGTCTTTGAGCGCGAAGGTGACCCTGGCCACGTGCTCATGACCGGCAACCCCGTACGTCGCTCGGTAATCGAGGGCGATCGCGCTCGCGGCCGCAAGGCACTTGGCGTTCCCGAGGACGCTACGCTGTTGCTCGTCTTTGGCGGTTCACTTGGCGCCCAGCACCTCAACGAGCGCGTGGCTTCGCTCAAAAACGAGCTGCTTTCGCGCAAGAACCTCTATGTGTTGCATTCGACGGGTGCCGACGGCTTTGAGGAGACCGAGCGCGCTTTGGCGCTGACGCCCGAGGAGGCGAAGCGTTACCGCGTCCAGCCTTACATCGACAACATGGGCGATATGCTGGCTGCTGCCGATTTGGTGCTCTCGCGTTCGGGTGCATCGAGCGTGGCCGAGATTGCTGCGCTCGCCGTGCCCTCGGTGCTCGTGCCGTATCCGCATGCGACGGCCGACCACCAAACCACCAATGCCCGTTATCTGGTCGACGCCGGGGCCGGTGTGCTCTGCGCCGATGCCGATATCGACGGTTCTGCCTTTGCCGATGAACTGCTGCACCTGGTCGATGACGCGGCGGCGCGCGACGCCATGCGTCAGGCGGCGCGTGGTCTGGCTCAGGATAGGGCCGCCGCTCTTCTGGCCGATGCGGTAGAGGGTTTGCGTTAGTTAGACGGGATATCGTCGGTCGCCCTCGCGCTGATGCGGTAGGTGCGGTACAGTTAACGGGTTACAGGCAGTGTTTACGCAAGGAGTACACGAGCACATGGCTGATTCCCAGACTGCAACCTCCGCGCCCGAGTTTAAGAGCGCCCACTTTATCGGTATCGGCGGTGCCGGCATGAGCGGCATCGCCCTCGTTCTTCACGAGCGCGGTTATGCCGTTACCGGCTCCGACCTTAAGACGTCACGTTATATCCGCCAGCTTACCCGCGCTGGTGTGAAGGTGCATGTGGGCCATGAGGCCGCCACGATCGACGAGGTCAAGCCCGACGTGGTTGTTGTCTCCACCGCTATTCCGGAGTCCAACCCTGAACTCGTGCGCGCTCGCGAGCTTGGTATTCCCGTGTGGCCCCGTGCCAAGATGCTCTCTGCTTTGGGCCACGGCTACACCACCGTCGCTGTTGCCGGCACGCATGGCAAGACCACCACGTCTTCGATGTGCGCCACCATGCTCGACCGCATGGGTCTGGATCCGAGCTTCTTGATCGGTGGCATCGTCGAGGGCTATGACACGAACGGCAAGAACGGCTCGGGCGACTACTTTGTCGCCGAGGCCGACGAGTCCGACAGCTCCTTCCTGTTCCTGGACCCCAACGTGGTCATTGTGACCAACGTCGAGGCCGATCACCTCGATCACTACTCGGGTATCGAGGAGATCGAGGCGACTTTCGCCAAATTCATGAGCCTGGTGGGCGAGGACGGCACCGTCATCGTCTGCGGTGAGGACCCGCATCTGGTCGAGCTCGCCAAGTCGACCGGTCGACGCGTGCTTTCCTACGGCTTTGCCGAGAGCAACGACATCGTCTGCATGCACCCGGATGTCAAGGGCATCCAGAGTGACTTTATCGTTCGCTTTGAGGACGGCACTGAGCATGCCGTGGAGATCAAGAGCAATCCCGGTCGCCACAACATGCTCAACGCCACGGCGGTGCTCACCGTCGCCCATGTCCTGGGCCTTGACATCGACGCCGCCGCCAAGGCGCTCTCGAGCTTTGAGGGCGTCCGCCGTCGCTTTACCCACGTGGGCGATATCGATGGCATCACCGTGGTCGATGATTACGGCCATCACCCCACCGAGATCAAGGCGACGCTTGCTGCCGCTTCGTCGCTGGGCTACAAGCATGTCGACGTCGTGTTCCAGCCGCACCGTTATTCGCGCCTGCAGGCCCTGTGCGACGACTTTGCCGACGCATTTGCCAATGCCGATAAACTGCTGCTGATTGATGTGTTCTCGGCTGGCGAGATGCCCATTCCGGGTGTCACCTCTAAGATGCTCGCCGATACCGTGCGCGCCAAGCATCCTGGCAAGGAGGTCGTGTACTGCTCCAGCCGTCTTGAGCTCAATCAGGAGCTCGAGCAGATGGTGGGCGCGGGCGACCTGCTGCTCACTATGGGTGCCGGTGACGTTACGACCGTCGGCCCCGAGTTCATTGAGTATCTGACTGCCAAGAAAGACGCTTAAGTCTAATGGGTCTGTTTAACGCCGTCATGGCGCTCTCGGGCATGATCGACACGGATGTGATCGAGGACGAGCGCCTTGCGCGTCATACGAGCTATCGTATCGGCGGCAAGGCCGACCTCTTTGTGACGTGCCATAGCTATCATGCCCTCCGCCGCGCCGTGGCGGTGCTCGATCGCGAGCAGGTGCCGTGGGTCATCATCGGCAAGGGCTCCAATCTGCTGGTTGCCGATGGCGGTTATCGCGGTGCCGTCATTTCGCTCGGACGTGAGTTTCAGCGCACGGTTGTTGCCGATGACGGTTGTACGCTGACGGTCGGTGCGGGCGTGATGTTTGCGCGCCTGGTCAACGATGCCCTGTCGCGTAGCCTCTCGGGCCTTGAGTTTGCCGTTGGCATCCCTGGTTCGGTTGGCGGTGCGATATCTATGAATGCAGGCACACGGACCGAGTGGATTGGCTCGCTGGTTGAGGATGTCGTAACGTTTGACCCGGCATCCGGTATCAAGCATTATGCGGGGTCCGAGATCACTTGGGGCTACCGAGAATGTAGCCTTCCCCGCAATGAGATCATCCTCGAGTGCGTGCTTAAGCTTAAACCGGCGCCCAAGGCCGACATTCGCGAGCGCATGGAGCGGTACCTGACGAGGCGCAAGCGTACGCAGCCCATGGGTCGCGCATCCTGCGGGTCGGTCTTTCGCAACCCGCCCGATGCGAGTGTGGGCAAGCTTATCGAGGATTGTGGATTAAAGGGTTTTTCGATTGGCGGTGCGGAAGTTTCGCCCGTTCACGCTAATTTTATCGTTAATAACGGAACTGCCTCGGCCGATGACGTTGCCGCGGTTATCAGACATGTGCACGGAAAGGTGAGGGAGGCGTATGGCATCGAGCTCAGACCGGAAGTTAAATTCCTCGGCTTCTAGAGCATCGAAACCCACCTTCCGCCGCGCCGGAGGGCGTTCCGGCGCGCCTGCCAAACCTCAACGCAATACCGTCGCGCATTCTAAGTCTGTCGGGCATGCTCGACAGACCAGTCGTCCGGTCGTCGGCTCGCAGCTCGGTAATCGTCCGGCCGCAAAAAAGTCCTCGCGTCCCTCGGTGACGTCAAAGCCTGTTATGGGCGCCAAGCCTGCCCGCCCCATGGCAACTCCTAAGCCCTCGACGGGAACTAAAGCGGCGCGTCCAGGTCGCACGCTGGGCGCATCGAAACCGCGCTCGCTGACATCGGTGCCGGCTACCGCCAAGAAGCCTTCGGGTAAAAAAAGCGTCAACCCGTTGTCTTCACTTGGGGCGATGGTAAATAAAACATCAGACGCCGCTTCTGTCGTTGCAGGCAAAGGCAAAATCGTGGGCGGCGTTCTGGCCGCCTTGGCCGTGCTCGTCGTCGTTGCCATCGTGGTGATCAACTCTGGATTGTTTACCGCCACTGATATTCAGATTCAAGGCAGCGAGCATGTGACGAAGCACGATGCTATCCAGCTGATCGATTTGCCCGAGGGAACGTCGCTTTTTAACGTCGATCCCGACCAGATTACCGAGGACCTCAAGCAGAATCCGTGGGTCTCGGGCGTGGATGTCCAGCGTCAGTTCCCGCATACGCTCATCATTACGCCGATGGAGCGCAAGGTCATCGCAATTGCCTATATCAGTTCCGATGACCTTGCCTGGGCCATCGGGGATGATGACACCTGGATCGCCCCACTGTCGACGTCGGTCGAAGTGGACGACCAAGGCAACGTCATCACGACAGGGCAGGGCTCAAATACCTTGACCGGAATCGATGCCGCGCTGGCGCTCGCTAAGCACTATGGCGCGGTGTTGTTGACTGATGTCTCGGCGGATGTCGCTCCGGTTTCCGGCCAGGCAGTGAGCTCCAAGGCCGTTAAGGCTGGCTTGGATTATGTGCGTGGTTTTTCGAGCGAGTTCTTGGGACAAGTCAAGGATATTTCCACGCCTTCGGTCGAAGCCATCTCGGCAAACCTCAATAACGGCATTGAGGTGTCGCTGGGCGATTCGAACGATATCGTCAAGAAGGAGCGCGTAGTCACCAAGCTGCTTTCGCAGGTAGAGGGCGTAACGTATATCAATGTGCGCTCTCCGGGTAACTATACATTTAGGAACGCTCCGACCTCGTAGCGCTGGTTGATGCTTTGTTGAGGGGCCATACCACGCCGTTTATCTGGTTTGTTTGGTTTTCACGGTCAATTATTTGACTGATACGTTCATAATGTGCAAACATAATACGGTTTACCTTTGCATTTACTTTCAACCTGAAGGTTAATGTGCGCAGGGGTCGACCCATGCTATGGCTATAACCTTTGTTCGGAGGACCGACATGCACGAGACAGAGATCAACAACTACCTTGCCGTCATTAAGGTGGTCGGCGTCGGCGGCGGCGGTACCAACGCGGTCAATCGAATGATCGAAGAGGGCATCCGCGGCGTCGAGTTTGTTGCCATCAACACCGATGCTCAGGCACTCGCGATCTCTGATGCCGATATCAAGGTGCACATCGGCACCGACCTTACCCGCGGCCTGGGCGCCGGCGCCAACCCCGAGGTTGGCCGCAAGGCTGCCGATGAGTCCCGCGACGACATTGCCGAGGCGCTCGCTGGCGCCGACATGGTGTTCATCACCTGCGGCGAGGGCGGTGGCACCGGTACCGGCGCTGCTCCCATCGTTGCCGATATCGCGATGAACGAGGTCGGTGCGCTGACCGTCGCCGTCGTGACCAAGCCCTTCACCTTCGAGGGCCGCAAGCGCAAGAAGAGCTGCGAGGAGGGCATTAAGACCCTCTCCGATTGCGTCGACACCATGATCGTCATCCCTAACGATAAGCTGCTCGACATCGCCGAGAAGAAGACCACCATGCTCGAGGCCTTCGCGATTGCCGATGGCGTCCTTTCCCAGGGCACCCAGGGCATCACCGACCTCATCACCGTCCCCGGTATCATCAACCTGGACTTCGCCGATGTTAAGACCATCATGAAGCAGGCCGGTACCGCCATGATGGGTATCGGTACCTCTTCTGGGGACACCCGTGCCGTCGACGCTGCCCAGCAGGCCATCTCCAGCCCGCTGCTCGAGAGCTCCATCGATGGTGCCACGCGCGTGCTGCTCTCCATCGCCGGTTCCAAGGACCTGGGCATCCAGGAGATCAGCGACGCCGCCGACGTTGTCGCCAACGCCGTCGACCCCGAGGCCAACATCATCTTCGGTACCGTTGTCGACGAGTCCCTGGGCGATCAGGTGCGTATCACCGTCATCGCTACGGGCTTCTCCGACTCCAACGTCAACCGTCAGGACGAGCTCTTTGCTGCTCAGCAGTCTCAGAGCAAGGCCGGTGCCTCCGCTGAGCCGCAGCGCACCGCTCCTGCCACGAGCCCGGCTCAGGCCGCTCCGACCCGCAACGTCGGTGGCACCGAGCTTCCTAACTTCGGCAACGATCAGTTCGAGCTTCCCGACTTCCTGAAGCGCGGTAGCTTCTAAGTCGTTCTTTGTATTGTTGTGCACAGGGGCGTGTCCGTATGGACGCGCCCTTTTTATTTCGACTTTGTAAACTAGAACCTCCAATCTCTTTACGTTCCCTTTACGATTGCCTCCAGCGCAGCAGGTATCCTTTTAGAGAAGTATGACAGCCGTATAAACGCGGGCTGTAGCGGCGATGCCGCGGTACTTGTGTTATTAGGAGGCTTTAGTATGGCAGCACGTGCGGACAAAGTTTCGCGTGTCGACCATGATGGAGTTACGTTGGTGGAGGGCGCGACATCCGATGTTCGCTTTGCCTTCACCGAGCGTGCCGGTGGCGTTTCCGAAGATGCGTACTCCTCACTCAACTTGGGCTCGCATGTTGGCGATGACCCCTTTGCTGTTCAAGAAAATCGTCGTCGTGCGCTCGAGGCTATGGGTGCCGCCGAGTGCGAGCACAACCTGCTCGTTCCCAATCAGGTCCATGGTGATCATATCGTTGCGGTGACCTCGAACGGCGCCGATGACCTTGAGGACGTTCGCGAGCAGATTGCCGAGGGCTGTGATGCCATCGTCTGCACGGCGCATAACGTGCCCGTGCTGCTCTGCTTTGCCGACTGCGTTCCCGTGGTGCTGGTGGCCCCCGGCGGATTTGCCGTGGTGCACTCCGGTTGGAAGGGCACGATTGCACGTATTTCCGCCAAGGCGTGCCAGGCGCTTTGCGATGCTGCCGGTTGCGATGCGAGCGACGTTTCCGCCTATATCGGCCCCCATATCTTGGGTGACGAATATGAGGTATCCCAGGAACTCATGGATCGCTTTGCCGCCGAGTTCTCTTGCATCGATGCGAATACCTCTCGCATGCTCGATCTTTCCGCTGCCATTCGCGAGGCGCTGGTAGATGTCGGTGTCGACGCGGATAATATCGTGGATACCCAGCTTTCGACCGTGCGTCAGAACGACCGCTTTTATTCCTACCGTAACGAGGACGGCACCTGTGGGCGCCATGCTGCGATCGGCGTGATGCTATGAGAAAGATCGTATCGGTCCTGAGCGCCGCTGTGCTTACGCTTACGCTGTGCGCCTGTTCTTCGGGATCTTCTAGCTCTTCCATTACCGTGGCCGGCTCCACGACCTGCCTTCCTATCGCCGAGATTGCGGCCGAGGGCTTTAAGGAGGAGACCGGCATCGACGTGCTCGTTTCCGGTTTGGGTTCTTCCGCTGGGATCGAGGCCGTCAGCGCCGGCACGGCCGATATCGCCAGCTCCTCCCGTGGACTCAATGCCGACGAACAGGATCTGGGCCTGACTCCCATTGTCATTGCCCACGACGGTATTGCGGTCATCGTGAACGACGACAACCCCGTCGATAACCTCTCGACCGAGCAGCTCCGCGATATCTACGCCGGCAAGATTACCAATTGGAAAGAGGTCGGTGGCGAGGACCTGAGGATTCAGGTCATCAACCGAGACGAGGCGTCCGGTACGCGCGAGGCCTTCCGTACCATCGTGATGGATGGCACGCCGTTCGATCGCCGCTCGGCTGTTCTTTCGGGTACGGGCCAGGTGCGCGACGTGGTATCTCGTTCGCGTGGGGCCATCGGCTACATTTCGCTGGGCTTCGTCGATAGCCTCAACGCCAAGACCTCGGTCAAGGCCGTCTCGGTCAATCATGTTGAGGCGTCCGAGAAGACGGTCGCGAGTGGCGGCTATCCCATCTCGCGCGACCTTTACTTCTTTGTGAAGGGTGTGCCTTCGCAGCAGGCGCAGGATTACATCGACTATGTGACGTCCGAAAAGATGGACAAGCAGATTCGCGAGGCGGGCTTTATTCCCGTCACCAACGACGAGAAGGGGAGTGAGTAGCATGGAAGCACAGGAAAACTCCCAGACTGAGCAGAATGTTCAGACGCCCAAGAAGCGCGAGCTGGCGCTCGTATCGCGCAGTACCTATATCAAGGAGAAGGCGCTGCAGTGGATCTTCTTTGCCTGCGCGTTCTTGGCGGTCGTTACCGTCATCCTGATTTTTGTCTTTACCACGTACTCGGCGCTGCCCGTCTTTACTGACATCGGTCTGGCTGACTTCTTTAGCTTTACGTGGGCGCCTTCCGAGGGCCACTACGGCATCTTGTCGCTGCTTGCTGGCTCGGGTCTGGTGACCGTCGGTGCGCTCGCCATGGGCGTGCCGCTGGGCGTGGGTACGGCCGTTTACCTGGTCGAGATTGCCAGCAAGCGCGTGCGCAAGCTCATCAGCCCCGCCGTTGACCTGCTGGCGGGCATACCCTCCATCATCTACGGCTTCTTTGGCATGATCATCATCCGCCCGTTTATCGCACAACTGACCGGCGGCCTTGGTTTTGGTGCGCTGACGGCGTGGTTTGTGCTCGCCATCATGATCGTCCCTACCATCACCACGCTCACCATCGATGCTCTCAATTCCATTCCCATGGGCATTCGCGAGGCATCGTATGCCATGGGCGCCACAAAGTGGCAGACCATCTATAAGGTCGTGCTACCTGCCGCGAAGCTGGGTATCGTTGATGCCATCGTGCTGGGTATGGGCCGTGCCATCGGCGAGACCATGGCCGTGCTCATGGTCGTAGGTAACGCCCCGGTTATTCCCGACAGCATTGCGAGCCCCATCTCGACGCTCACGAGCCAGATTGCGCTCGACATGAGCTATTCCTCGGGTCTGCACCGCTCGGCGCTGTTCGGCATGGGTGTGGTCCTGTTTATCATCTCCGCCACGCTGGTGGGTATCGTTCGTCTGATTTCCAAGAAGAAGAGGGGGTAGGCTATGTCCGATTCCGTTGACACGACGGTCGATACGACCTCGTCGCGCGAGCGCATCAAGCGTGCCCTTTCCCACGGCAAGAAGGGCCGCATCAACAAGGACCTGTCCAACAAGATCATGCTTGGCGTGTTTCGTGCCGCTGCCTACATCACCACGCTGGTGCTGGTCGCTATCATCGCCTACGTGGTCATCAACGGCCTGCCACACATCTCGCTCGACTTTATCTTCGGTTGGCCCCAGGGCGTCAACGCCGAGGGCGGAATTTGGCCCACGATCGTCTCGACCGTCTACGTGACGGCGCTCGCCATGCTTATCTGCACGCCGATCGCTGTGCTGGCAGCCGTCTATCTGGCCGAGTACGCCAAGCAGGGCAAGGTCGTCGAGCTCATTCGCTACGCTGCTGACGCTTTGGCCTCGGTGCCCTCCATCGTTATGGGCCTGTTTGGCTACGCCTTGTTTGTCGAGGCTATGGGCCTGGGCCTTTCGATGGTCTCGGCCGCTCTGGCGCTCGCGCTCTTGATGCTTCCCATCGTCATGCGCACCACCGAAGAAGCCATTCGCGCCGTTCCGCGCTATATCCGTTGGGGCGCGTACGGCCTGGGCGCTACCAAGTGGCAGGTCGTCTCCAAGATCGTGCTTCCTTCGGCCTTTGGCCGCATTGCCACGGGCATCGTCCTTGCCATCGGCCGTGCCATCGGCGAGACCGCCGTGGTGCTCTACACCATGGGCCAGGCCATCAATCTACCTATTTCGCCGCTCGATTCCGGTCGTCCCATGACCGTTCACCTGTACCTGCTTGCCAACGACGGCATCAACATGAACGCAGCCTACGGCACCGCGCTCTTGCTGATGGTGATCATTTTGGCCTTCAACCTGTTTGCGCGCTTCCTGTCGCGCAAGCGTCGCTAGTTAAGGAGTCCCATGTCCGTTTATCAGTCCGCTCCCGCGTTGGAGCAAGCGGCCATTACGGCCAAGGATTTCAACTTTTGGTACGGTGACTTTCATGCGCTGACGGGGCTTGACCTCAACATCGCCAAAAACGCCATCACCTCCTTCATTGGCCCTTCGGGCTGCGGCAAGTCGACGTTTTTGCGCTGTATCAACCGCATGAATGACCTGATTGAGGGCACGCGCGTCGAGGGCACCATGACGCTCGACGGCAACGATATCTATGCCGAGGGTGTCGATCCGGTCGATCTCCGTCGTCGCGTGGGCATGATCTTTCAGCAGCCCAACCCGTTTCCCAAATCCATCTACGAGAATGTCGCCTTTGGCCCTCGTCTGCAGGGCGTGACTAGCAAAAGCGACCTCGATGACATCGTGGAAGAATCGCTCAAGCGCGCCAACCTCTGGAAAGAGGTATCCAATCAGCTCAACAAGGATGGTTTGGCGCTCTCGGGCGGTCAGCAGCAGCGTCTGTGCATCGCGCGCGTGCTTGCGGTGCAACCCGATGTCCTCCTGATGGACGAGCCCTGCTCCGCCATCGACCCCACTTCCGTCTCTAAGGTCGAGGATCTGATGGCCGAGCTGGCGCCCGAGATGACGATTATCATCGTCACGCATTCAATGCAGCAGGCAGCTCGTATCAGTGACTACACCGCGTTCTTCTTGCAGGAAGTTGCCGGCGAGCCCGCTACGCTCATCGAGTATGGTCAAACCGACGCGATCTTCACCAGCCCGGTGGACTCGCGGACGGAAGACTATATCACCGGCCGCTTTGGCTGATCGGTGCGACTAGTCCCAAGCCGATCGGATCTGGTCCGGTGCGTATTCACTGTGCGGGCGGCATGACCGCACCCAACTGATTGGAGTGAACCATGCGCAAACTGTTTTCCCGTCAGCTCGTCGAGGCCCGTCACGAGATGCTGAGCATCTACGAGGCCGTCGATCTGGCCCTCCACGATGCCGTGAAGGCCTATGTGACCGACGACCGCAAGCTCGCCACCAAGACCAAGAAGCGCACGCTTTCGATTGACGCACGCTGCGCCAACCTGGAGGCCGTCTGCTACAACCTGATTGCCACGCAGTCACCGGTCGCCTCCGACTTCCGCTTGCTGCAGACGATCATCTACGTCGACTTTAACCTGCAGCGCATGACCGATAAGGTTCGCCAGATTTGCCGCGCCACGCGTCATATGATCAAGGCCGACATCTCGCTGCCCAAGGAGCTTGTCGGCACGGTCGAGGCCGAGGCTGAGGCCGTCTACCAGGTGCTGGGCTCTTCGCTTTCTGCGCTCGTCACCAACGACATGTCCATCATCTGCAACTTGGCCGTCGAGGACGAGCCAGTGCACGCCGCCTACGAGAAGTTCTTCCGCACCTTTAACCGCATGGACACGGGCGATTTTATGGACGACGACAGCAACTATGACGACCTGCGCCGTGCCATCATGGTATCGCGCTATCTCGATCGCATCGCCTCGATTTCCATCGATGCCGCCTGCCGTCTGACCTTCCTGTTGACCGGACAGCGTATGACTGCCGGTGATATCGCCTGCACTGATGAGGATGAGCTCGAGAGCATGCGCGTGCCTTCGGGCGAGGGTGTTATCATGAGGCCCGCCGTCGATGCACGCTACGTTGCCAAGGTGCCCGTTAACGAGGTCAGCGAGGGTCTTCGCTACCTGCTCGATCATCTTGAGGATGAGGACGATGGCGAGGACGACGAGGAGTAAGTAACCCCGTTCGTCGAAAGATTGTAAATACCTAAGTGAGCGCGGCCTTGCACATGCGGGGCCGCGCTCTTGCGTTAGCATGGGACTACTTGTTTGGCTGTCAGCGGAGGCGATTGGCAATGGATAACTATTTGGACTTGATGCGCGCTCGCCGCGAGCAGATTCTGGAACGTTTTTATGCGGCGCTCGATCGCGCGGGCCGCCCCCACGACGCCGCGCGCCTCATTGCCGTGTCCAAGACCGTTGGTGTCGATGAGACCGTTGCCGCCATCCAGGCGGGGTATCGCCATTTTGCCGAGAACCGCCCGCAGGAGCTGGTTCGCAAGCTCGCGGGTCTGGCGGAGCATCCGGAGCTGCCCGAGGTGCGCTTCGATATGATCGGCAACCTGCAGACCAATAAGATAAATGCGGTGCTGGGCTCAGCCGAGCTGATTCACTCGGTGGGTTCGCTGCATCTGGCGCAGGCGATCTCGAGCCGTGCTGTCCGCAAGATTGGGGCAGGCGAGCTTGCCGGCCCTCAGCGTGTGCTCATTGAGGTCAATGTGAGTGGTGAAGAGTCGAAGGGAGGCTTTTCGCCCGATGAGATTCGCGCCGCCGCGGGTGAGCTTGCGGAGCTTGAGGGAATTTGCGTGCAGGGGCTTATGACTATGGCGCCCCGGGGGAATAAGGATGTGGCACGCCGCACCTTTGCGGGGCTTCGTGAGCTGAGGGATGAGCTGGAGGCGGCGCATCCCGATTTGAACCTGCCTGAGCTTTCCTGCGGCATGAGCGAGGACTTTGAGCCTGCCCTTGAGGAGGGCTCTACACTCGTTCGCCTGGGCAGGGTAGTATTTAGCCCGGAGTTTGCAGTAAAATAAGGCTCTGAAGTGCGTACTGATTATCGGGGCGCCTGCACTAAACCGCGAGAGGACACAACCATGGGCTTCCTTGACGAGATTAAAAATAAGATGCACCTGGGCGGCCAGCAGGGTTACGACCAGGGTTATGGCCAGGACGACGACTACGGCTACGATGACGGCTACGACGATGGCTATCAGAACAACGGCTACAGTGGTGCTTCGGGCGAGGGCTTCTACACCCAAGACGAGCCGAGCAACGGCCTGCTTGGCCAGACGCGCCGCGGTGAAGCTGAGTCGGTTGCCGTGTATACGCGCTCCGGTCAGCTGGTCGGCGATGACTCCCGCCATGCCACGACGTATAACCCGCCTTCGCGCTCGCAGGACAGTGTTGCGAGCGGTTATCGTCCTGGTGCCTATGACACGCCGTCGAGCTACGCCGAGAATACCCGCGCCCGTGCCGCCGCTGCACCCGCGCCTGCACCGAGCGATGCCTCGGCCTATGCGAGCAATATCATCAACGCCACGCCGCAGCTGCCGGCCTATGTCCTGCGCCCCGAGAGCTATGACGACGTGGAGACCGTGGTGCGCCGCGTTCGCACCAAGCAGCCTGTCGCACTGATTTTTGTGGGCGTACGCACCGAAGTTGCCAAGCGCGTCTTGGACTTCTCTTACGGCTTTGCCTGCGGTCTGGGTGCCACGGTCAAGGAGGTGGGCGACCGCGTGTTCATGGTGCTGCCCGCCGGTTGCGAGGTCAAAGATTCCGATCTCAAGAAGCTTCGTGCCGACGGCTACCTTAAGTAAAGACAAGACGAGGAGATTCCCATCAACATCTACACTATCGTCCAGCTGGTCAACACGCTGTTCAACTTCTATTCCACGCTCATTGTCGTCTACTGCTTTATGACGTGGATTCCCATGAAGCAGGGTGGTTTGCTTCAGGATATTGCCGCGGTGCTTGATAGCGTGTGCGGTCCGTGGCTCAACCTGTTCCGTCGTTTCATCCCGCCGATGGGCGGTATCGATTTTTCGCCGGTCGTTGCGATTATTGCGTTGCAGTTGGTGCAGAGGCTGGTTCTGCAGCTTCTTATAGGTATACTCGTGTAGAACTGACTTAGTAACTTACGTCGGGCGTGTAGCGCCGAGGCGATGAAAAAGGAGACTTGTTATGGCTATTACCCCTGCAGACATCCAGGCTCAGACTTTCTCTGAGGCCAAGCGTGGCTACGATCCTGCTGAGGTCGACGTCTTCTTGGAGACGCTGTCTTCCGAGGTTGACGCTATGCTCGCTAAGATCGTCGACCTTAAGGGTCGTCTGACTGCTACCGAGCAGCAGCTTGCCGATGCGCAGGCTCAGCTTGCCCAAGCTCAGGATGCCACCGCCCAGGCCGTTCCTGCCGCCCCCGTGGCTGCTCCCGCCCCTGACTTCTCCGCTCAGGAGCGCCAGATTTCCGCTGCCCTGATCGCTGCCCAGCAGACCGCTGAGACCATCGTCAACGATGCCAACGAGAACGCTGAGCGTATCCGCAACGAGGCTGACGCCAAGGCCCGCGAGGTTATCCGCCAGGCTCTGACCGAGAAGCAGGCCGAGCTCGAGGAGATCGATCGTCTCAAGGCTTCCCGTGAGGAGTTCAAGGCAGAGTATCTCAAGCTCATCCAGCACTTCATGGACGATGCCCAGAATTCCTTCCCGGCCGATCTGATGGCCTCCACGCCGGTCGGTTCTGCCGCTTCTCCTGCAGTGACTGTTCCCGCCGAGCCGCTGCCCGTCGCTGACCCGGTTGTCCCCGTGGCCGATCCCTTCGCCCCGATCGACAACTTTGCTGCCGACGACCTGGACTAACATTCGGCCTACAATTTAGTGCCTAGAAAGGACCCGCAGCTTGCGGGTCCTTTTTTATGACTGTGCAGGGGCGCGCAACATAAAAAACCGAGCCCTGCACATTGTGGCGCAGAACTCGGCGAATGGGTGAGCGGTAAAAGGTAGGTTTTAGGGCATGTGCCAAAAAACTACTTGAGGAGGAAGTTGGGGAGGGGAATGGTACGGGCCTCGCGATGCTCGGGGTCGGCGATGTGGTCGGCAGGATAGCCACAGACAAGCATGTGATAGGGATAAACGCCCTTGGGCAGATTGAACTGCTCCTGTGCCACCTCTGGCTTAAAATGGCATACCCAGCACGTTCCCAGGCCCTGCTCGGTGGCCTCCATCATCATCTGATCGCAAACGATGGATGTATCGATTTCGCTGGAATTCATCTGATCATACGGGCGCACCCAAGCATCATCGGTAACGCTGCAAATAAGGAAGATAAGCGGAGCGCCAAAGATAGACCCATCACGAGCAAACCGAGGCTGACAAGCAGCAGCCTTCTCCAGAAGCTCAGGCGTATCCAACACCATCACACGGGTTGGATGATTATTACAAGCAGAAGGAGCAATCCGCCCAGCCTCAACAATGGCATCCACCACAGCTTGCTCAACAGGACGGTCCTCAAACGAACGACAAGAATACCGACCACGAGCCAGATCCAAATAACTCACAACCAAGACCTCCAAATTCAACGAATCAATCCAAAGTAAAACAAAGGGTACCCAAAGCCCCATCCACCCAAACGTTTAAGGCGGTCCCAAAGTTCCCAATCGGGTCCAAAGGCCCCGCCAACAAAAGCCCCATCGCTTTCAAAGTATCAGCCAAAGTTCCCAATGGTGGTACGTAAGGCGAAGGGCCGGCACCTGTTTACTTTCGAACGACTCTGCCATGCAGCCGGAGTGAGAAAGCAAACAGGTGCCGGCCCTTCGCCGCCGGGACACGTACCCCCAATTAACTGTTCTTCATGACAATCGAATCCACAACATCGGCCACATTCTCACAGCAGTCAGCGCAGTACTCCAGGAAGGCGTACACGTCACGCCAGGCGATGACCTCGAGCGGGTCCTTGCCGTTAACGTGCAGGTTGCGCATGGCGTTGATATAGAGCTCGTCGGCTTCGGACTCGATGGTGTTGATCTGGATGACGAGTTCGCGCAGGGTCTTGGACTTGCGGTAGTTGGGCAGCTCGACCATCAGGTCTTTCATGGCGCGGCAGGCGTCAGTCACCTTGTGGGCGATGACGATGGCGTCGGGATGGATGCTCTGGATGTTGGTGAAGTAGACGCGCTGCACGACGCCCTCGATGCGGTCGAGCACGGTGTCGAGTGAGCAGCTCATCAGATCCAGATCCTCGCGCTCGAGCGGGGTGATAAAGGCGGTGAGCAAGGCGTCCTCAAGCTCATGGTGCTTCTTGTCGGCCGCATGCTCGATCGCGTGCATCTTGTTGAGCATATCGTGAATCTTTGCGGGATCGAAGTTCTCGAAAATCTTGGTGAGCAGCTCGGCGGCCTGGACGGCAAGGTCGGCGCAGGCGACGTAGTTGTCGAAGTAGAACGAATCGGGTTTCTTTGCCATGGGTGGGTCCTTTCGAGGCGAAGACGGGTTGGCGAGGTAATGCAGTCCGGATGGACGTTCGGTTTGACTAGAGGAACATCATGAACAGCTTGGCCATGACAAAGCTGATGAGTCCGCAGGCGGGGAAGGTGAAGAACCAGGTGAACATCATGTCTTTGACGACGCCGAAGTTGATGGCTGAGAGGCGCTTGACGGCACCGACGCCCATGATGGCGCAGGTCTTGATGTGTGTGGAGGACACGGGGATGCCGGTAAGGGTGGCAAGCAGCAGGTTTGCGGCGCCCGCCAGGTCGGCGGAGAAGCCCTGATACTTTTCGAGCTTGACCATGCTCTGGCCGACGGACTTGATGATGCGCTCGCCGCCCACGCTGGTGCCGATACCCATAGTGGCCGAGCACAGCAGCATAATCCAGATGGGGATGCCTGCATCGCCGACGCTCGTCTGGCCGCTGGCAAAGGCCACGCCTAAAAAGAGCACGCCGATGAACTTCTGTCCATCCTGCGCGCCGTGCATAAAGCTCATGGCCGCAGCGCTCGCGATCTGAGCGTATTTAAAGAAGACACTGGCACGTCGCCTGTTGGCGGCGGCGAAAAGAATCGAGACGAGATTGCACAGGACCCAGCCCATGACAAAGCCCAGGCCGATGGAGAGCGCCAGACCGTAGATGACCTTCATCCACTCGTGGACGTTGACGCTGCTCGCACCGCCGAGGGCGATGGCGGCACCGGTCAGGCCGGCGATAAGGCTGTGGCTTTGCGAGGTGGGGATGCCAAAACGCGACGCTGTGGCGCCGTAGACGACGATGGAGAACAGCGCCGCGCATAGGCAGGCGAGCGCCATGGTGCTGTTTCCGCCAAAGTCGACGATATGTGAGATGGTGTTGGCGACGCTCGCGTTAAAGTGCGTCATGATGAGCACGCCGAGGAAGTTGAATGCGGCGCTCATGAGAATGGCGGCGCGGGCGGGCATGCAACGCGTAGTGACGCAGGTCGCGATGGCGTTGGGCGCGTCGGTCCATCCATTGACGAAGATGGCGCCCAACGCGAGGATCACGGTGACGGCAAGGACTGGGTTCGACACAATTTGGCCGAGGAAGGTTGAGAACGTTACGTCCATATATGGGCTTTCTCGAAGTTTGCAGACACGTTACAAAAACATGATAAATCGTATCACCTCCTGCGGGTCTCTTTACCGAGTTCTGATGGGAGAAGTGAACTTTTTGGCACTAAAATTGAATATTAGCCCTGTTGACCGCGGGTGTTCTTTTTGCTAACACGCCATACGGACACGTGCGATTACTACGACACTCCAAAACCACAGTCTGTTCGCTTTACAACATGCAAACATGCGTTCGATAATAGGAGGCATGGAATATCGACAGACAGACGGCAAAACTCGGCGCGTGCACAAGCAGTATGTGGACGTCGTGGCCCGCATCCTCGCGGGCGGACAAGTCGTGCCGGTTACCGTCTGCTGGGTCGACGGTCGCTGCTTTACGATTGACGAGATCGTCTCGTCCACTGGTTTTGGCCTGACGGTCCACGGCGTTCGTACGGCAACCTATAAGGTGCGTTTTGGCGGGCACGCGACCGAGTTGTATCTGGAGGACCAGGCGTGCGGACGGCCGGACGGCTCGCAGGCCCACGTGATGCGTTGGTGGGTCTGGGCGTTTGATCGTACGCTTGAGGGCGAGCGCCGTAGGTAAGGACGCACGGCGTTCGGGTACAATGGCAGGAATCTTGTCATCTGCTGCGCCGTCTTTCACGGCGCTTTGTGAAAGGACGAAGTATGAACGATATCCAGGGCTATCAGAACGGCCCCATCGAGACCGGTGCAAGCCGTGCCAAGGAGATGTCGCCGCGCGCGTACAACCTTGTCATGTCTGCCCTGATTTTCTTGGGCTTTTGCGCCATGGGCGCCGGCGCCTACTTTACGAGCACCATGTCGTTTGCGCGCATGATGATGAGCGGCGCAGCCTTGCCGCTGGTCTTTGGCTCGTTTATTTTGACCATCGTCGGCATGGTCATGATGTCGGCCGCCGCCAGCAAGCAGTCCGTGGGCCTGTCCCTTGTGGGCTACGTAATCTTTGCGAGTACCTTTGGCCTGACCGCGTCGTTTGGCCTTGCCAACTACGACCTGCCCACCATCAACAC
>DBFOIV010000165.1:0-12143 GCA_048489175.1 Collinsella sp.
ACCATTAGCGGCCGTATACGTCTTGCCCATCATCGACCCCTCTGCCGAGCTCGCTCGATCTCTTGCCAGAATTTCTTCTGAACCGGAGACAGGGCATGAATAATGAGCCATCCACGAATTAGTTCGACCGCAACAAGTTCCACACTTCGACCATCTGGAAGCCATCCAATGGCAAGCCATCTCGGCGGCTCGTCCTCCGACTCGCGGCGAATGCACTCAGTAACCGCGAACCAGGCACCAAGCACCTGCTTTTCCGTCAAGTGTTTTTTTGGCGTTCGGATGGATCTCAACATCCATGCATCTTCTCCTCCATCTTACCCAATTTCGTATGACGAAAGTCCGCTGTCGCCAATTCTTACGCCGGCACTTGTTGGAGGGCGGGAGGTATAGCGAGTATGGAAGGCCGCTCCAGTACTGCCCAGGCGCCTGGGTGGGAGCACGTGCGCCAGGGGCGAACGTTTTCGCAGCAAGCAAGGACATTGCCGTTGCGATCGATAAAGGCGATGTCGATGGGATAGGTCATAAGGCAGGTGTGAACCGAGAAGCAGCGCGGAAACGCCATGACAAACGGCAGTCCGCTGGCGGCAATCGGACGCCGTCCCAGCATGCCGCGCAGACGCACGGTAAACGACTCCGCCACCACAAACTCGGCCGGCGTCCAGCCCAACCTGTTGAGCGCCCGCGCGTAGGCGATATAGGACGAGACCGCGGTCACATGACCACCCCCGGACGCCATGGATCGACCGTCACCGCGCGCTCATGCGTGAGCACGGCCGGCGCCCCCAGCGAAACGCCGGCGATGCTCAGCGAACTCGGCCACGGCTCGTAGTGCATGGTGCAGGTATAGGTCCTAAACGTGCCAGAAAGAGAGAGCAGGCCACCATCCGATGACGCCGCGCCTTGCTCGCTCGAGACCTCAACCTGTAGGTCATATCTCTCCATGGCATCCTGAATCTGAGCTTGAACGGTCGCGGAAGCGTCAATGGAGCTCTCGTCACCCTCCCCGCCCGGCGCCACGGCGTGCGCCAGCACGATGTCGGGCACCACGCGGTCGAAGCGCGCGACCGCGCCGGCAAAGATCATAACGTTGTACGCGACGAGAGCCAGCACGAGCAGGACAGGCGTGACCACGGCCATCTCGACCGTCGCCTGGGCACGCTCCTCGCGCAAGCCCGCGCGAATGCCCATTACGACCCACCGCCAAAAGCTCCCACCAGCGTGGCAACATCGACAGTGAGCGGGATGGAGCCGCCTCCCGGCAGCGGGATCTCCGCAAGCGTGAACACCGCGCCGCTGATGGTGCGCTCGACGTGATATTCCAAGGCCTCGCAAAGTGCCTTGGGGTCAGTCACGCCCAAGGGGATTTTTCGCAGGGTATTTTGAGTTTTGGAGATGCCCGCGATATCGGACCCCGGACTTTTGATGACATTGGCGGTATCGGTCAGCACCGGTTTTCGCAGACGTAAATCGCATGGTTCGAGTCCCAGCGCCGCCACGGAGGACGAGACAGTGTCACCGAGCCAGGACGCGATGGAACCCAACGCGCCGCCACCCCCTCCCAAGCCACCGATCAGCTCTCCCATAAGCTCGTCGGCCGCACCCTGGATGTCTCCGTACCCCACAAGCAGGCGGCCCCAAACATCCATAACGCCATCGAGCACGCCGGCAACGCCGCCCGAACGCTCCTCCAGCGTCGAGAAAAACCGCGAGAGAACGTTATTCTGTGCCGTCGCATCATCGGGCGCCAGCACTGCAGCAGAAATTGCACCACGATCGCCAAGCTCAACTGCCGTGTTAAACGAAGAGTTGAGCTCGTCGGGACTCGTGACATCGCCCGAGACCGCAAAGGCGACCACGCCGTTGCGACCGGGCGGGGCGATGCGCGGACGCTCACCGGATAGTTCTTTGATGGCGGTATCGAACGCATTGCCCGCACGGTCGGCTTCGTCCTCGGTCTGACGCTCGAGCTCAAGCTCCTTGTTGCGACAGTCGACGTAGTCCTCCAGGGCGTCTTTAAACTTGTCAAAGTGATACTCGAAGCCGTTTTCGATAGAGGTTGAAGGCACCGCAACAGCACCAAGCGACGAAACGCCAAAATGGCATTTGCTGCATTTATCTTGCCCATCGTAATCGGCAACCGAAGCAAATCCGCTCGGCGTTCCTTTCTTATAGCTAGGGCAGGTCGTCCCGTAATGCAGATACGCCTTGCCATCGTTCACGCTCGTCGGCCACACCGCATCGGTATAGAGTTCCGTCGCCCGAACCTCATCAGAGTTGCGCGGCAGCAGCGGAATATAGGAGGAAACCCTGTCTCCGTTCTCGGTTATATATGCCCGATCGACTTCCGCGCTCGCATAGGTATAAAACGCCTTACGCGCCGCAGACTCTGCCTTCATCTCGACACTCGAGCCTTGGGGCTTCTCATTTGCCAGACGCCGATGGTAGTAGTCCTTCGAGCGATCAAGAGCAACTTGAGGCTCCCACGTAATGCTCGATGAGTAATGCGGATTATGAACACCGGAGAGATCCGTTAGGCTTTTTGCGCGCTCCCACATACACGAACAGCTGCCGACCGAACCTTTATCCGATCCACCGCAATCCGCTAGCCAGGCGCGCTCTTTGGCCTTCGCCGTCTCCTCCGATGCTTTTTGTAGCTCCTCGGCCGCGCGCTCCAGATCTTCCGACGCATCTTTAATGGCATCGGTCGAGATTTCGGATCCTTCGAGCGCAACAAAATCCGACTCGGATGTCCTGGGCACGGCAAGCGCCGTACCGGTATAGGTCACGCCGTCGGTATCCTGCGCCGATACTGCCTGCATGGCACGCGCGGCAACCAGGTACGGCAAGGCGGTCTCAATCTTTTGCAGGCCCTTTGCCGCGCTTTTGGCAAACTTGTTACGCGTTTTAATGATCTGGGTTCCCGTATCGATGATATCGCTACCGACAACCTCGGCGCCTGGAATGAGAATGGCAACCAAGCCGGTGCCGATCGTGGCAAACCCCGCCAGGCCCAAACTCAAAATGCTCGCATCCACCACCGTGGCGGCTGTGTGATAGGACGACACCACGTTGGCGCCCGCCAGCGCACCGCTATCGGCCGCCACCTGGGTGTCTCCGGCGCGTGACATGCTCCATATCGCCGCGGTCGACGAAAACAGCAGCGTAAGCACCACCAGAATGACAACCGCAGAGGAGAGCGTGGTATAGGCACCGTCTTCGATAAACAAGTCGATACCGGCACGGCCCATAAAGCCGCCCCGCTTGCGGCGAGCGCCTGGTCGACGGCGGGCCGCAAACCCTTGCGTCACCCGCAGCAGGCAGCGCCTAATCCCATGCAGCAATCCATGAATCATAATCTCCCTCCAGCCATTCGGGACGCGATCGATACGAGACGTCGACCTTGAGCTCGACATAGCCGCCCTCACCCGCACTGCCCATGGCCTGCACAAATGCACCGATCACGGGCAGCGGCTTAACCTCGCCGGCAACAGACACGGACGAAACGCCGCCGGCACCGGCCCGCCCCAACTCGATATCCCACGACAGCGGTCCGCCGGCATGAAAAATCGAGACGTTGGGCACCGCGGCAAGTCTGCGGCGAGTGAACTCCTTAAGGTCATCGTCGTCCTCCACCGTCGTCGTGGTCATGAGCCGCGCGGTCTCGGCGGCAGCGGACTCCATGACCGCACGCGTATAGAGCAGGCACACCGGCTGCAACGCGAGCAAGATAAGCGTCAAAAACGTCGGCAGCAAAAAGGCGGCCTCGACCGTAGACTGCGCCCGATCCTCGCACGCGATATCAATACAGAGCGATGTCCTTGGCACCCGTCGCGGCATCGATAACCGACGATGGGGCGACGCCATGAGACGCTGCCCGCTCGACCAGTGCCGCCAAGCGCCCATCGGTGCCAGCGCGCCAAAGCCCCGCAATCGCCAGCACAATCGATAACAGCGCCACGGTGACGATGGCGTATTCGACGGTCGACTGAGCAGATTCCTCACGCAGGACATTATGCATTTCACGACCCCTCCTTTGACTCCGTCGTTTGCGGAACCAGACGCACGGCACGCAGGCGGCACGAGGCATCGCCGGCATCCGCAGCAACCGTCACCATGTCGACCCAGCCTCGCCCATCGCGCACGATAGCGCCCCATACGTTGCCCTTAATATCGAGATAGCCGCTCAGGGCGAGCTGAGCCGTGGGCACCTCGCGGTAGGCGCGCAACAGGTCTGCCGCCGCCTCGGTCATCGGTCGGTCCTCGGACCATGCGAGTCGAACCGCGATCGCGTTGTCTGCAGACGGCTCCGTCACGCTGGCGGCCCGCTTGTCGAGTGCCTGCAAAAAGCTCCGAGCCGTGACGGCGGCATTCTGACCGCCCATATCTCCCGCGCCTTCCGCTTGTGACACCGCCGCCGAGCCCGATCCCAAATCGGCAGTAGCGCCCGGACGCTGCTGTCGCGCAACGCCCAGTCCCCAAAGCGTCACCGCTATTGCCACGAGCAAACAGGCGAGCACCAGCGGCGAACCAACAGGACGCCTGCCTCCTACAGGCTGTTGATGCCGTCTTTGATCGCGTTCCATAGTTCTTCGACTTTGCTCTTAAACGCGACGATGGCGATAATCGCGATCACTACGAGCACGCCGACCAAGATGGCGTATTCGGTAGTGCCCTGTGCGCTCTCCTCCCGCAACAGCGCCTTGGCACGCTGGCGAGCGCGGATTGTCCGGCAAAAAGCCCAGCTCCAAGCCTTGCCCGCAATGTCGGTCATCGTGTTCATGTATTCCTCCCTACATCATCCCGCCTGCTCCCAGCAGCGGGCCCAATATGGACAGAAGCAACGCCGGCAAGATAAGCGTGCCGGTGGGAATCAGCAACTTGACCGGTGCGCGCTCGATCTCGCGCTCGACTGCGGCGCGATGGGCCGCACGGATCTCGCGACTTTGAGCAGCCAACGTCTCGGCCAGCGGAGCGCCCAAGGCAAGCGCCTGCCCCACCGTGATGGCAAAGGTCTCGAGCGCCCTCACGTCCAAATCACGCGCGGCGGCCAACAGCTCGGCCTCGCGCGTCCCCACGCCCACCTGCCACGCCATGCAAGCTCGTTCAAGACGGACGGCCAGCACCGACCGACGGTTGGCACAGAAAATCTCGAGCGCCGCGTCAAACGAAAGGCCGGCAGAAAGCCCCAGGCGCACCACGTCGATCATCTCGGACACCTCACCGAGCGACACCCGCGCCGGCCCGCCCGCCCCAATCGCGCCCTTCATTCGCGCGGTCAGGGCATCAATCACCGAGCAGCCCGCAGCAATGACCAGTACCGCCTCACGCTTGCACGTCTCTGCAATCTTGCGAGCATCCGCACGCTCCAAACCCGTCGCGGCAAATACGCTCAGGGCACACAGACAAGCCGCGACCCCGACCAGGGCGCTCATAACTCCACCCGCATAATGCGCCGGATAACTACCAGGGCAACGACGTTGAGGGCAAGTCCCAGCACCACGGCGCCCGCACCAGCCGGCGTCGCAAGACCGCGGCGAAAGTCCGCCGAAAGCAAAGCCAGTACCGCGCACATGCCCGCCGGCATCGCCGCGACCATGTGTGCCGACATACGCGCCTGTGACGTCTTAACGTCCAGACGGCGTTTGAGCTCAATGCGCTCACCCACCATGCCCGACGCCTCGGACAGCAAGCCGGCAAGCGGAGCCCCGGTACGCTGCGATACTTTGAGCGCCAAGGTGACAAGCGAAAGGCCGGGGGCATCGATGCGAACGAGTAGGTCATCAAGTGCGTCGGTCGCCGAGATACCGCAATCGATTGCCGCCGCCACCCGCAAAAACTCGGTATGCACCGGCTCTTGCGCATGGGCGCCCACAAAGCGCATGCCCTGTGCCAGCGAATGCCCCGAGGCAAGCGACATGGATAACGCTGTGAATGCCTCGGGCATGGCCTCTTCTACATCATGCTGTTCGCGTCGGCGATCGAAGGTGTCACGCGCGGCACCCACGCCAAACGGCACCACCAGCCCCAAGACAAAGCCGATGGGCGACAACGACGCAACGGCCAGCAAAACGCTGCAGACACCGCTCGACAGCAGCAGAAATGCCAGACGAGCCGCGTTATCCTCAATAGCAAGCCCAAGGCGATCTGCGGGGATCAGCGACACCCACGAGCGGGCAATCTTTGTCAGCAGGTCGTTTTCCGCCAACTCACGCGGCAGCTTCTCCGCCATCGATTCGAGCGTCTGGCGCGCCAGCTCCGCCGGCGGCATCCGCGGCACACGAGGCTCTGCCCCACACGCCGTCGCGACAGAAAGCCCCGCCAAACCCCCTACGACGAGGGGCATAGCGATCTCCATTCGTCCACCTCCTCTTGCGTGAGCGTTCCCGACCGTAAGCCCTCCGCAATAAACGGCGGCTCGCGGTCGAGCGTCCAGGTGCGCTCGGCGGCATCGAACGTCACGTAGCGCTCGAGCTCAACACCGCCCGACGCGCCGCGGTGAACCCCCGAATATGAGGCCACAAAGCGCCTGCCATCTGCATGGCGCTCGGACATCACGATGCCGTCGAGCGCCATGGCGATCTGCTCTTCGATAAGCTCACTCGGCAAATCGATGCCGTAGCGCGCAAGCAGCGTCAGGCGAACCACGGTCTCCTGCTCGGTACCCGCATGGAGCGTGGTGAGCGAGCCGTCGTGGCCCGTGTTCATGGCCTGCAGCATGTCGCAGCACTCGGCACCGCGCACCTCGCCCACGACGATGCGGTCGGGGCGCATACGCAAAGCATTGGTCACCAGGTCGCGAATCGTCACCGCACCCTCGCCCTCGATTGACGCCTCACGCGCCTCCAGACGAACAACGTGTGGGTGATGTGCAAACTTGAGCTCGGCGGAATCCTCGATCGTCACGATGCGCTCGCCGGTGGAAATCTCGCACGACAGCGCGTTGAGCAGCGTGGTCTTGCCCGACCCCGTGCCTCCCGCAACCGCCAAGTCCTGCCGCAACGACACCGCGCACGACAGCAGCTGCGCATACCAAAGCGGCAGTGACCCCAACCCCACAAGCTCGTCCAACGAACAGATACGGTCCGAGAACTTACGGATGGTGAGGATTGGTCCGTCGATCGCCACGGGTGGAATCACCGCGTTGACGCGATAACCCGTCTTGAGGCGAGCGTTGACGATGGGGCTACGCTCGTCGACACGACGGCCAAGCGGCGAGATGATGCGGTCGATGAGCACGCGGATCTGCTCGTCGTCCTCAAACGCGTGCTCGATGGGATGCAAAACGCCGCTGCGCTCAAAAAAGGCAGAGCGACAGCCGTTGATCATGATTTCGGTAACGGTGTCGTCCTCGATGAGCGGCTGCAGCGGTCCCAGGCCCACCACGTCATCTAGGATCTCGTCGACGATGATCTCACGCTCAGGCGTCGCCAAGTCGGTCGGCTCTTCCACGTTGAGTGCCGCTTCCACCGCCGGACGTAGCTCAGAGCGGGCAAGGGCCGAATCGACGTAGGCGCTGATGCGCGCCACCTCGTCGTAGCCCATGCGGTCCATCACCGCACGCTTGGTGCGGCGTTTAACGGCACGGTGGCGTCCCGCATCAACGGGAGCAGCCGCGGCGGCCGCGCCAGCGGCTTTAATCCTCGTCTGCAGACTCATCGCGAATCACCCTCACGCGACCAGGGAAGACGGATGCGCGGGCGCTCGGTGCGGGTCGCGCGGTCGGCGACCATATCGCTCCAGGAACCGACGGCGCAGCCCAGCTCCACGAGCATCTCGCGCGTGGCCTCGCGCACGCTGGTCGCAAAAGCGCTCGTCTGACCCACTGCCTCGTCGGCGCGACCGAATGCCATGAGCGCGGCCAAATCCTGACCGCCATCGGCGATGCGGATCTTGGAGCTCAGTGCGCAGGCAATCTCGAAGCGCATGGCGACGTCCTCGTCGGCACCGCGCGCACCAAACCGGTTGAATACGGCGCTCATACGCGTGCGTGGCACGCCCACACGGCTCGCCAGCTCAATGACGCGCGAAGCGGATGTCGCGGACGATACCGCCGCATCGCCTACGACCAGGCAACGGTCGCTCGCCGCTACCGCGGCGGCCACGGCATCACCCCAAAAGACCGAGGTGTCGACAAAGACCACGTCGGATTCGCGGCGCAAAACATCGAGCAATAGCTCCACCGGAGGTGCCATGAGCTCGGCCTTCTCGGGGGCCGCGACAGGTCCCCAGAGCGTGACGCCCGGGGCGACGCGCATCGATGCGGCCACGATATCCGGCTCGGCAAGTGCGCCCGCCGCCGACGGCTCGATAAGCATCGCCATATCGTGCGGGGCATCGACACCCAGTAGATCGTATAGGTTTCCAAACATGAGGTCCAAGTCGAGCACAGCGGCACGCAAACCCAACAGCGACGCCGCATGCGCCATGGTGGCAACGATCGTCGACTTGCCGCAACCGCCCGATCCCGAAACGGCGCAGACGATCGGTGCCCGACGCGACGGAATCGAAGCGTCCGCCGACAGCGCGGGGGCTGACGGTGCAGGAACCGGCGACACGGACGCGGGCGATAACATCCCCGTCTCCCCCGCCGCGGTCACGCGCTGAGCCCAAGCCGGCATGGCAGGCTGCCCGGGCTGCGGTTCCGAAGCCAAAGACGCAGCGGCACACGCCTCGCCAGCCCCGGCAAAACCCTCGACCTCGTCGAGCTCATCGGCCAGATTTACGCCGTGCACGTATCCCATATCCTCAGCCAGAACGTCATCGCCATACGGTACCGGCCCTCCAGCGTCATCGTATGCAAGGGGGTCCCGGGGGCGCCGACCATGCTCGGCTTCCGCTTTTCCATATTCATCAACACGCGGGCCTCTTGTAGCGCGAGGCGCCCCGGATTCCCTATCAACAAAAGCATCGGGCTCAATCGTCATGCGCCGATCGGAATCAACCGTTCCCTCGCCCGCGCGCCCGTTGCCGCACAAACTGTGCGCAGCGATGACCTCGGTCGCCCCTGCGCGAAACAGCCCTTCGATATCCGACGGGTCGAGCGTCTCGATCAACACGACGACACGACTCACACGGCCCTCGGCCGTCAGGCGCGCAACGGTCTTCCGCACGTCTTCGGTATCGAACAGAGACGCCGCGATGATGGCGGCACCGCGGCGCGACGGAAACGCCCGCGCCATGGATACCAGCCCGTCCAGGTCGCCCACGCGAAGCACCTGCGCGCCCACATCGCGACCCTCGACTTCCTGCTGTAGCAGCCCGTAATCGCCGCACGCGCAGCACGCAAGCCAGATCGCCTTCATCACTCGTCGCCTCCGCTCTTTTTGCCGCGCGCCGTGGCGGGAATCGTCAAGCTGACCGTTCCCTTTCCCGAGGCTCCCAGCAATTCCTTGACATCTTCGGGGTCTGCCGCCAGTGTCACCCACTCGATCTTGCCTTCACGCGTGGTGCCGGCATCTTCGCTGGTATCGATCACGTACGCGCCGCACAAACGATCGGTCACGCCATCTTTTTGCACGTACACGTCCACATAACTGCCCACGCCCGTGGCACCACCGACCGAGTGCTCGGCATCGACCGCCACCGAAACGGCAACCTTGCCTTTAGGCACCTCGAGCTTGTGGCTCTCGGCCTTGGTGTAGACATTGCAAATCACGGCGTTTTTAGGAATGCGCGAGGTCGTCACGTCACCGCGCACCTGACGCAGCTCGGTCGCCGCATCACGCGGCAGCAGACTCGCCAGCCATTCCTGAGTTATGACATTAGTCTCGTCGAGGGTCTCACCCGCATCGATATCGCGCGCCGCGACGCACACCTCAACGCGGTCGCCGCCGTATTTTGCCAAAGTCTCGGCCTGGGCCTGCTCGGCTTGCGAGCGGATCGACGAGCCGTAGACCATGCAGAGCGCCGCGGCAAGCACGCCCGCGACCAGACTGATGGCGATGCGCTTGCTCTTGTTCACGGCCGCTCCTCTCAAGGTAGCACCGGGCAAATGCCCGTACCACCATTGTCTGGGCGACCAGGGCGCAAAGCGGCGCAATCGCAATCTTGGTTTTACGCGTCAAACCAATTGCTGACCAAAAGCTGACCAGCCCGTCAAGCTCGTGGCAAGGTTTTGGTCAGAACATCGGCAAAACGCATATTTCGAGACGCTTTGGCAGCAAAAAAGCCGCCTCCCAAGCAGTTGGGAGGCGGCTGTCATAGGAAAAATCAATTACAGATGAACATCGGGATCGAGCATTTGGGCACTCAAGCGCATGGATGACGCCAGGTTTTGGAACGTCTCCAGACGCAGGCTGTCGATCTGCCCCGCGTCCTCGGCCTCGCGAACGGCGCAACCTGGCTCGTGAGTGTGCGTGCAATCGCCAAACCGGCACGCACGCGACGCCTCGACGATCTCGGGGAAGGCACGCGCCAACCCTCGTTCGTGGCCCACAAGCGGCAGGCTGCGCAGGCCCGGAGCATCGGCGATCACGCCGGCGTCGCCCGGCAGTGCCACCATCACGCGCGCAACCGTAGTGTGGCGGCCCTGGTCATCACGCTCGCGCACGCCGCCAGTGGCCAGCGCATCGTGGCCCAGTAGCGCGTTGAGCAGCGTCGACTTGCCGGCGCCCGACTCGCCCAAGATCATGGCACAGCTCCCAGCCGGCACGCAGGCGCGCACCTCGTCCAGGCCGAGGCCCTCAGCAGAAGACGTCACGATCACGCGCACGCCCGGACCCACCAGACGGCGCACGCGGTCCAGATCGCGCTCGAGCTCATCGGCCTCGCAGCGGTCGGCCTTGGTGAGCACCACCACCGGCTCGGCATCGCAATCGAGCGCCAACACCAGTGAGCGCGCCACACGATCGAGCAGCACCTCGCCGGCGCCGAGCGCCTGCACGATCAGCACGCTGTCAACGTTGGAGCAGAGCACCTGGCGCTCACCGCGGGCACGGCCACGCCAACGTTCAAAGCTCGTACGGCGCGGCAGTACGCACTCGATCACGCCCATGTCGTGCCCGGGAGCACGGCGAACCGCCACGCGGTCGCCCACGGCGGGCAGCAAGACCTCGTCCTCGCCACGCGACTTGGCAAACCCTACGGCATGCTCGGCACGAAACGTGTCGTCGGCAGTTGCCACCAGCGGAAACCCGCGGTCCAGGCGCACCACGGCACCGAGCTGCATCTGCTCGGGCTCCTCGGCCTGTGCGCAAAAGTCGTCAAATGCAGCCTGCTGAGCCGCATCGACCGGCAGGTCATCGAACGCCGGAACATCCTGTAACGCGTCAAGCCCCGGTACGCTTGCCAGCAGCTCCTCAGCAGATGCAGGGGCTTCGGTCGCGAGCTTCCGACGACGGTCGCGCTTAGCCCGCGCCCCCGTCGTCTTTTTCTTCGCCTTAGCCTTAGCCTTGCCCACAAATGCCTCCCAGCACCCAAAATCACAACTGAGCAGGTATTTTACCCACAAAAAAGAGTCGGTCGAGCAACCGCTCGACCGACTCACACACTTTCCCTCAGCCCTTTTTCATCCGCGCGGGAGAAAAGCAGCAAGGACACCGCAGGGCCCGCCCGCCGGGAGGGGTTTCCTAAGGGCACATCCCGCAGCCGCAAAGCGGCGAGGACGTGCCCGTGGAAACCCCGCAGGCGGTCGGGCCCGGACAGGAACGTTACTCCTTCTCGACCGCGCGCATGATCGCCTTGTAGATCTCCATCAGCGGAATGATCAGGAAGGCAAGGCCCAGGGCGGCGACAACGCCCTTGAGCTCAAGCGTCACGGGGCCAAAGAACATCTCGGCAAGCGTCGGCTGCACGGTCACGATAACCGTCAGCACCAGCGCCAGCGCAGCCGAAGCCCAAAGCCACTTGTTCTGCTTCTTCATGCTAAACAGCGACGCACGACGGCTGCGCATATTGAAGCAGTGGAAGATCTCGACCATGTTGAGCGTGATGAACGCCATCATCACGCCTTCCTCGTCGGCATTGCCGGCGATCATATCGGCGATGTGGATGTAGCCCATGTCAAAGTACACGCCCACAAAGAAGCTCGCCAGCACCAGCACGGTGATGATCAGGCCCTGGACCACGCAGTCCAGACCCATATTGCCGGCAAAGACGCCGTCCTTGGCGTTGCGCGGCTTGCGCTTCATGATGTCGCCCTCGGC
>DBFOIV010000166.1:0-3162 GCA_048489175.1 Collinsella sp.
GCACAGCCTGTGCTATCGCACGGATGTGCTGCGCGAGTCCAACCTTCCCATGCCGCCGCACACGTTCTATGTGGACAACATCTACGCCTACGTGCCGCTGCCGCGTTGCAAGACCATGTACTACGCCGACATCGACCTCTACCGCTACTTTATCGGTCGCGAGGGCCAGAGCGTCAACGAGGCAACGATGGTCAAGCGTCTGGACCAGCAGTTCCGTGTTACGCGTATCATGATGGAGTCGTACCACTTGTACAGCGATGTTGGGTCGTCGCGCCTGCGTTCGTACATGATGGGCTACTTCACCATGATGATGGCGATCTGCTCGGTGCTTACCAAGCTTTCCGAGGAAGATTGCGCCGACGAGCGCCTAAAGACGCTGTGGAATGATTTGAAGGCCTATGACGAGCGCATGTATCGTCGTGCCCGCTACGGCGTGGTCGGGTTCTTCACCAATCTGCGCGGTCGTGCCGGTGACAAAACCACACTCGGCCTATACCGTCTTGCCTCAAAGCTCTTCAAATTCAACTAGCTGCTGAGTATTCGTTGCTGATAGGTTGACTGGGCCCCTTGGCCTTTAGTTTGCTACTGCGAACAGTCCTGCTCGCACGGAAAGCACATTTAGTGCTTTCCGGCTCGTGCGGAACTTGTATCAAACTAAAGGCCAAGGGGCCTCTGCAATAAGAATCGATTGTCAGGCTGCCTGAATTTGAAGATCTTAGACGCGCGGTACACAGGGGCCTGGGCTGAAAAAATATTAGTTGGTAGTCGGTCGGAGGCGGGCGGGCATTACGTTTGTCGCGAGTTCCGCATGCAAAGAAGGCCACTTAATGTGGCCTTCGTCTTGCATAGGACTGTAGAGCAGCAAACGTAACGCCCGCCCGTCTCCGACCGACGGTCGAGTGGACTACTTCGCGGCGCCGGGGATGCTGTGGGAGGTTTTGGCGGTTTTGGCTCCGTTTACGATGGCAGTTTCCAGGGCCCTTACTGCGAGCATGCCCAGCAGGTCTAGGGGAACGGCGGCGCTTGCCTGGGCGCCCAGTTTGCCGCTGGCGAGGGTGTAGATGGTGTCGCCGTCGTTGGTGGTGTGCGTGGGACGGATGGCGTGTGCGTAGGCGTCTGCGGCCATCTGGGAGACCTTGGTGGCTTGTGCCTTAGTGAGTTCCACGTTGGTGATGATGCAGCTGATGGTGGTGTTGGTGCGGTCGAGCGGCATCTGCATGGATCCGGCGGCGGCAAAGGCTGCGAGTTCCATGTCGACGATCTGGTCGCTATCGGCTGCGGCGCGCATGCCGGCGACCCATTCGCCGGTGAAGGGGTCGACAACGTTGCCGCAGGCGTTGACCGAGACCACGGCGCCCACCTTGATGGGGCCGAGTGCCACGGCGGCAGCTCCAAGGCCGGCCTTCATGCAGGTGGCAGGCCCCATGAGCTTACCCACGGTAGCGCCCGTGCCGGCGCCTACGTTGCCCTGTTCGAGATTGGTGGGGGTGTGGTCGAGTGCTTCGCGCACGGCGGCGATGCCGGCCTCAATGTCGGGGCGCACGGTGGGGTTACCAAAGGCGAGGTCGAAGATACAGCTGGAGCACACGATAGGCACCTGCGTGGGGCCGACGGGAAGGCCGATGCCGCGGCTCTCAAGCTCGCGAGCGACGCCGCTTGCAGCCTCGAGGCCAAAGGCCGATCCACCCGAAAGGCAGACGGCGTGGACCTTGTCGACGGTGTTCTCGGGTCGCAGCAGGTCGGTTTCGCGCGATGCTGGAGCACCGCCGCGAACGTCAACGCCGCCGGTGGCGCCCTCGGGTGCCACGATTACGGTGCAACCGGTGCCGGCCTCCTCGTCCGTATAGTTGCCATAGCAAAAGCCATCGACATCGCAGACGTCAATGGCCTCGAGCAGTGTATCCATGTTTAACTCCTATCGGTTTTCCGCCGCGCCTTGTGCCCGGTCGGGATCCGTACGGTACGCCAAAATTGTAGGCGCCGGGGGATACCCAGCGCCAGATGCAATTACGAGAGTTTTTGAATCGCGCGCGCGACGCGGGCGATGGGTAGGCCCACCACGTTATAGAAGTCGCCCGAAATATCGTGCACGAGCATGCGTCCTCCTGTGCCCTGAATGCCGTAGGCGCCGGCCTTGTCCATGGGCTCACCCGAGGCGACGTAGTGCTCGATCTGCTCGTCGGTGAGCTCGTAGAACGTCACGTCGGTCACATCGACAAAGGACAGGCTTTCGGCGGCATGCGGGGCGGCCGTATCGCCTGCCTTAACGATGCAGACGCCGGTTGCGACCTGGTGCGTGCGGCCCGAAAGCTCACGGAGCATAGTGCGCGCCTCGTCCTCGGTTGCCGGCTTGCCCAGAATCTTGCCGTCAAAGGTGACGATGGTGTCGGCCGCGACCGTCAGCTCATTGGGCTCGGCATACTCGGCAGCAACGGCAGCCGCCTTGGCGCGTGCCAAGCGCTCGACAAGCGTGAGCGGGGCCTCGCCATCAAAGGGCGTTTCGTCGATATCCGCGGGAATCACGCGAATGTTGTAGCCTGCCTCGCGCATCAGCTCTATGCGGCGCGGCGATTGCGAAGCCAAAATCATAGTTGGATGCCCTCGGCGACCTTCTCGACGGCCTTGTCGCCGGCGAGCGTGCGCAGCAGCTCCAATGCAAAGGGGAGGGACTGTGCCATGCCGCTGGCAGTGATGATGTTGCCGTCTTGCGTGACCTTCTCGCCGGTATAGGCGCCTTCGGGGAAGCTTTTCTCAAAGCCAGGGAAGCACGTGGCATGGCGCCCCTCGAGCAGGTCGAGCTCGCCCAGGATAAACGGGGCGGCGCAGATGGCGGCGACGTGCTTGGTTGCGGCGAACTCGCAGACCACGTCGCAGACGCGCTGATCTGCGCGCAGGTTGGTGGCACCGGGCAGGCCGCCGGGCAGCACGACGCAGTCGTACTCGTCAAAGTTGATCTCATCAAAGAGCGCATCGCAGGTCACGGGGATCTGCAGCGAGCTTACGACCTCGCGCGTGGGCATGATCGAGACGAGCGTGGCACGCACGCCGCCGCGACGCATGACATCGACCATGGTCAAGCATTCAATAGTTTCAAAGCCATCGGCGGCGAGAACGGCAACGCTGGGCATGAGGGTTCCTTTCATAGGCGGCATACAATTAGCC
>DBFOIV010000167.1:0-7917 GCA_048489175.1 Collinsella sp.
TGCCGAAAAGCCGCACTGCGGCACCATGCCCAGCAACGAGCCAACCACGGGGCCCGCGGCACCGGCGCGCTTGATGGCGCCGTTAACGCTGTCGCCCGCGACGTGCTCCAGGGTCTCGAGGGCCAGATATGTCACCAATAAGAACGGTACCAGCGAGAGCGTGTCCTTGCCGGCGTCGAGCAGAATATCAATCAGCAAATCCATGACGGATGGAACCTTTCGTGTCTTTCGGCAGCATTGTAAAAGTCCTAGCGGTCAACTAGGGTATTGTAGTTGTCCTAGGCGCGATGCCAATAGTTGCCCATGGTAAACTATCATCTCGCCACATCTTAATGACCCTGAGCCGCACGACGCGGCCCATCCAAGGAGCAGCTATATGAACGTTTCACAAGCACTCGAATACGAGCGCCAGCCGTTTATTCCCATGTTTATCTATGGCGATCACGGCGCCATGGAGTCCGAGCGCCAGAAGGGCGAGGAGGCCCTTAAGGTGCTCGAGACCGAGTACTTTACCGCCGAGGATGACCCCGGCTTCGACTTTGCCACCGTGCGCGACCTGGCCGACCGCAACCGCGACCTGTGCGACCAGATTGGCGAGGCGCGCCTGCGCAACGTGACGCCCGCGACGCTTTCGCGCGGTCTGTCCGACGCCGACACCTGCGCCGCCATCGGCAAGATGCAAAAGCGCACCGCCGCGTCCGTCATGCGCGAAATCCGCGGCGACCGCGACGCGCTCGGCGTCGCCTACGCGCGCAAGCCCATCCAAGGCACCGTGCTCGGTATCGATATCGAGACCACCGGCCGTGCACCCGAGCGTGGTTATATCATCAACGTGGGCTGGGAGATCATGGAGCTCACCAGCGACGCCGTCCCGCATGACGCCGAGGCACACTACTGCGGCCTGCCCGACATCTACCGCGGCGAAGATGTACCGCTGTCGAATATCCACCACATCACCTGGGACGACATCGACGGCAAAACGCCCTTCCGCGAGAACAAAGAGCTGCAAAAGCAGCTGCTCAAGCTTATGAAGAAGTACCCGTACATGGCACACAACGCCGCCTTTGAGGACAGCTGGTTCAAGATCCACCTGGACGGCTACGCCGAGGCACGCCGCGCCGGCAAAATCATCGTCATCGACTCGCGCCAGATCTGCCGCAGCCTGGATGCCGACGTCCGCTCGCTCCCCCGCGAGTCCGCCCCCGCCGCGCTCGAGAACTGGGCGCGCCGCCGTGGAACCCTCGCCGCCGACGCCAACGAGCAGCATCTGGGCCTGGACGACACCGACCTCATGCTCCGCACCGTCCAAGCCGAGTTCAACCTCAAGAACCTGTTTGCCAAGTAGAAACGTCTACGACAAACTCCGGCGTAGATCACGAGCGGTCTCGCAGCGGGAAACCCCGCAGCGGGACCGCCCTACGTTCCACAGATAGATCTGCCATCACAAATTCTGAACCCTCATTTTGAACGATTTCGACCAATTCCCGACACGTAATTCGTTGTCGGATGGTGATGCATCGATATCAAATGCGCAGCAATTGAGTATTTATATGCTATAGCTAAGCTGTGAAAACATTTATTTGGGGCATACCAACCCATAATTGCGTCAAGCTTTTGGACAGCATTTGGTTAGACCTCTAAAACGGCTTTTCCACTCAGTGCCATCAACACGGCATTAGCTGACACGATATATACCATGAGTATCGTATTGTCACATACCACTGCAAAAGCGGTCTACCAGGCCGCGCATTCGGTGTCTGCGAAAGGCATCGAATCCTGTAGTCCTGCCGCGATTTACGGATCATGTCCCACCGGAACGCTCCTTGACGCAGCCACAGAATGGCTCACCAAAAATGATGTTTCCCTCGACGCAAATGATTCCCTCGAGGTGATGGTGTTTGATCGCAGGAATGCGCGCTATGCAATGGACTGTCAGTGCCACGTTTCTTCAAAACGATTCTCGAACTCACGCTTTATAGAGCTCAAAGATGGCATCTTCATTGTTGGCGTTGAGCTTTGCGCACTTCAGGCCGCCACCTATCTTTCTTTTCGCGAACTAGTGGAGTACTACTTTGAACTGTGCGGCGCTTATTCCCTTGGAACCGACTCTTCCACCTCCTATACCGAGCGTTTCGCGCTCACCTCGACCGAGAGGTTAAAGCAGTTCTTTAATTCCATTACCAGATGCGACGGTTTGGCCCTTGCCCGAAAGGCGATTCAATGTGTACGCGACGGATGCCGGTCTCCCATGGAAACGGCATTTGTCATGATGCTAACGCTGCCCAAAAGCGAAGGAGGGCTTGGTATTAAGGGAATTGAGACCGATTACGAGGTGCAGGTCACCGCTGCCGCAAAGAATCTCACGAGACGCAAGAAGTTCTTTATGGATGCGTATCTAAAGAAATCTCGCACAGACATTGAATACAACGGTTTTTATCATGACGCGGAAGAAGCCGCGCCATCGATGAAGAGCGCAAGAATGCACTTGCGTCCATGGGGTACGGAATCATCACCGTCAGCCGTTATTCCTTTATGCATGCCAGCTCTTTTGTTAGGGTCATGGAAGCAATCCAGCGGAAAGAGGGCGTACGCCCCTCGCGTCTGCCAAAAGACTTTCAAATCATGCAAGAGGACCTGAGACAGTTTGTGCTCAGAAGGTTTATAGAAGAGAAAAAGCGAATTCAGAAGCAGCTTCGCCAGGATTCCGAAGATCGTCAACGAATCGACCTCGAAAAAGCAACACTCGAAGGCATCACGCTGGATGACCCGACAATTAATGAAGTTCCGGCAATCGATGACATGCAGACAGTCGAATCCGACAGCCCATCATTTGCCCAAACAAGCAGCCTCGCGCCCGAGGGCAGGATCTTCGGGGCCGGAAGCTAGACCGGCTAACAAGGTGGGTACCCTAGCGATGTGCAAAATTGCGAGTATTCAGCAGGGTCGGGTGTCTATCACCCTCGAGTGGATCCAAATGTGAAGCGAAATCACTCTTGCGTGAGAGCGTTAGGCAACATTTGAGGAAGAACTCATCTGATTAACACCCTAAGATAACTCTTGAACTGCATTATATGGCCTGCAATAAATTAACGGACCCCCTATCATTGCAGAATACTCCAATTTTTGCACGGCTCAGGGACACCCACCCCGGCATCGGCTATCAAAACCGCTCACTCCGGGATCTCGTCCACTATTCCCCATCATTTTGTGCAACGAATTACCTGAACGTCATTGACATATGAACATACACTCATATAATCGAAAGCAAGTTATATGAGCGCATGTTCATATGAAAGGATATTGCAATGAGCATCCGCGTTGATGAAACGAAACCCGACACCGAGGCCACCGAGCCAGTGATCCCCACCACCTGCTCGCCCGAGGACCTTCCCGACGAGGAGCTTCTCTACGACCTCGCCGACCTGTTCAAGGTCTTCAGCGACACCACGCGTATCAAGATTCTCTACGCCCTCATGGGCCGCGAGCTCTGCGTGGCAGACATCGCCGAAGCGACCGAAACCTCGCAGTCCGCGGTGTCGCACCAGCTGCGCACACTCAAGCAGTCGCACCTGGTTAAATTCCGGCGCGACGGGCGCAATATCCTCTACTCGCTCGCCGACGACCACGTCTACACCATGCTCAACCAGGGCATGAGCCACATCTGCGAATAGCAGCCAACCACGGTACCAGCGCGGCCTGCACCCAAGCCGCAAAAACGGGAAAGGAACCCACCATGAAAAAGCAGTACAAGCTCGATGAGATCGATTGCGCCAACTGTGCGCGCGAGCTTCAGGACGAGCTGGCCAAGCTCGAGGGCGTCAAATCCGTGTCCGTCAACTTTATGACCCAGAAGCTGACGCTCGAGGCCGATGATGCTGAGTTCGACGAGGTGCTCAACCGCGTTGTTGAGTTTACGGCCGACGCCGAGCCGGACTGCGAGATTATTCTCTAGCCCAGGTTTACGCCAACCTGCAAGGCCGCGCTTGCTGCGGCCTTTGCTCGCGAAATTATATGAGCGAATGTTCATACATTCAAATGGGAGGATACGAGTCATGGCCACCGCCGACCCCAAAAAGAAAAAGAAGAAGCGCAAGAAAAAAGAATCACTCGAGCATAAGCGCAACCGCATCCTGGTAGCGCTGGGCATTTTTGCCGTGGTGTACGCCCTCGATGAGTTCAGCACCCTTACCGCCGCATTCGGCACCCCGGGCGACATCTACGCCAGCTTTGTGCTGTTCCTCGTGCCGTTTTTGATTGCCGGCTACGACGTACTGCAAAAGGCATTCAATAACATCCGCCGCGGCAAGGCCTTCGACGAGAGCTTCCTCATGGCCGTCGCAACCATCGGCGCATTTGCCATGGTGCTCTTCCCCGACACAGACCCGCACATGGCCGAAGGCGCCGCCGTCATGCTGTTCTACCAGGTCGGCGAGCTGTTCCAGGCATACGCCGTGGGCAAGAGCCGCAAGTCGATCAGCGCCATGATGGACATCGCGCCCGACTACGCTAACGTCGAGCAACCCGACGGCTCACTCGAACAGGTCTTCCCCGATGACATCGCGGTCGGCACCGTGATCGTGGTCAAGCCCGGCGAGCGCGTGCCTATCGACGGCGTCATCGTCGAGGGCGAAACCCAGCTCGACACCGCCGCCCTTACCGGTGAGTCGGTCCCCCGCCCGGCCAAAACCGGAGACGATATCATCAGCGGCTGCATCAACATGACGGGGCTCATCCACGTGCGCACCACCAAGCCCTTTGGCGAGTCCACCGTCGCACGCGTCCTGGAGCTCGTGGAGAATGCCAGCGAAAAGAAGGCACGCACCGAGAACTTCATCACGCGCTTTGCCCGCATCTACACGCCCGCCGTCACCGGCGCTGCCGCGGTGCTCGCGCTCGGCGGTGGCCTGGTCACCGGTGCCTGGTCCGACTGGATTCTGCGCGGCCTGACCTTCTTGGTCGTCAGCTGCCCGTGCGCGTTGGTGATCAGCGTGCCGCTTAGTTTCTTTGGCGGCATCGGCGGCGCATCCAAGCTGGGCGTTCTCATCAAGGGTTCTAACTACCTCGAGACGCTCGCCGACGTGGACACCGTCGTCTTTGACAAGACGGGCACCCTCACCAACGGCACGTTCTCGGTGGTCGCGGTACACCCCGAGGCCGGCTATACCGAGCAGTCGTTGCTCGAAGTCGCAGCCCTTGCTGAGTCGTTCTCCGATCACCCCATCGCGCAGTCCGTACGCGTCGCCTACCAGGGCGAGGTCGACCCCAAGCGCGTAAGCGACTCCACCAACGACGCGGGCCATGGCGTGACGGCAACCATCGACGGCAAGCACGTCGTCGTTGGCAACGCAAAGATGCTCGCCGCGGCCGGAGTCGAAGCGCCCGATTGCGAGGTCGTCGGAACGATTCTGCATGTGCTCGTTGACGGCGTGTACGCCGGCCACATCGTGATTGCAGACACCGTCAAGGCCGATGCCGAGCAAACGATTCGCGACCTGCACGCCGCCGGTGTCAAGCGCACCGTCATGCTCACGGGCGACCGCGAGGAGGTTGCGGCGTCTGTGGCCAAGCAACTCAGTCTCGACGAGTTCCACGCGCAGCTGCTGCCGGGCGATAAGGTCGAGCGCGTCGAGGCGCTGCTTGCAACCGAGAGTGGCAAGGGCAAGCTCGCCTTTGTGGGCGACGGCATCAACGATGCGCCCGTGCTTACGCGCGCCGATGTGGGCATTGCCATGGGCGCTATGGGTTCTGACGCTGCGATCGAGGCCGCCGATGTCGTGCTCATGGACGACAAGCCGTCCAACATTTCCCGCGCGATCCGCATGGCACGCAAGACCATGACGATCGTCTGGCAGAACATCATCTTTGCGCTGGGCGTTAAGCTGCTGATCCTTGTGCTGGCAGCGCTGGGCATCGCCAACATGTGGCTTGCCGTGTTCGGCGACGTAGGCGTGGCGATCATCGCCATCCTGAACGCCATGCGCGCGATGGGTGTCAAGAACTTGTAGCGTTCGTGGGCTGTCCGGCCGGGGCCGGGCTTGGTTTTGAAAACGTCCTCGACCAATGAAGTGCCCCCGTTCTGCTCCTTCGGAGCTACGAACGGGGGCACTTCTGGTCTGCGGAATGTTTTCAAAACCAAGCCCGGCCCCGGCCTGCGGTAACGTTGCTGGCGGTTCTTGGGCATCGCTTGCTGGTGGGGTTCCTTGTCTGAGTTGGACTTAGTTGGTGGGACCACTCGTCTCGGTCGCTGTCCCGCGCCGTTCCGGCGCGGGAGGCGCGCCGCTGCGGGAGTGCTAGTCGGTCATTATTGGTGCCGAAGCACCGTCCCGTCCCAGCATCGCCCTCAGCTTCTCGAAGCTTTCCTCACTTAGGCAGTGCTCCATGTGGCAGCCCTCTTGCGACGCGACCTCAGCCGAAACACCCGCATCCTCCAGCAGCCCCACGAAAAAGCAGTGACGCTCCCACATTTGGCGAGCGACCTCCAGCCCTCGCTCTGTCAGATGAACATCTCGTTTGCCCATTTCGACATAGCCGTTGCTTTCCAGCGTCGCCATGGCCTTGGAAACGCTCGCCTTGGTTACGCCGAGGTACTCCGCAACGTCGATCGAGCGCACGATGACCTGACGTTCCGACAGAACGTAGATTGATTCGAGATAGTCTTCTCCGGATTCACGTAGGGCCATGGGCCGCCTTTCGCGATGATTGCTAGTTAGCCTTTGGATACTTTCCACGGCTAACTTTACCGCAAAAGTTGCCCATGTCTTACTACTTTGTCTAAAAGTTAGCCGTGTTTCACAAAACGTGCGGGATGAAATCAAAATGGGGACGCCCCGCAAGGAGTGTCCCCAAGTGCCGAGCCGCAGCTATAGCAGTCCAAAGTACTTCGCGGCGTTGTAGATGCCGTCGTCGTCCACGGCTGTCGTCACATAGGTCGCCGCAGCTTTCACCGTGTCCTGTGCGTTGCCCATGGCCACGCTCGTGCCCACGGCCGAGAACATCGACAGGTCGTTCTCGCCGTCGCCAAAGGCAATCGCCTCGCTCGCGTCGATGCCCAGGCGCTCCAGCGTCGCCGCCACACCCAGGTCCTTGCCGCCGTTGGCCGGAATAATGTCGCAGAACAAATCGCACCAGCGCGTAGTGAGCGAATGCGACACGGCATCGGTAACGATATGCTCGTCGGCCGGATCCACAAAGGCGCAAAACTGATAGACCGGCGCGTCAAAGGCGTGCTCAAACGGCTCCTCATGATAGACAATCCCCGCGTTGCTACCGGCCGTCACCACGCGCTCAGACAGACGGTTCACAAACGAGTTCTCGCCCTGCATGCACAGCGAGTCATAGCGCCCCTGCGCCACCTGGTCCACAATCACCGCGACGTCGTCCGGATCGATCGGACAGCTGCGGTAAACTCCCTCGGCATCAAAGCAGTGCTGGCCCGAGAGCGTAATGTACGCATCCCAACCCAGGTCGAACAGCCAATCCGGCATCTGGTAGGTCGGGCGACCCGTGGCGATCACGCACGCAATCCCCTGCTCATGAAAGCTGTCGAGCACCCGCTGCGCCGACGCCGGAATCCGATGGGTCTTAAAGCTCAGCAACGTGCCGTCGATATCGAAAAACGCGGCTTTGATCATCCTCGCCTACTCCTCGCCCTCGAGCTTTTCGCTCGCCTCGAGCCACGCCATCTCCAGCTCGTCCATGGCGGCGTGAGCCTCGTCGATCTTTGCCTGCTGCTCGCCCAGCGCCGTGTAGTTGGTGGGGTCGACCTGGACCATCGCGGCCTCGGCCTCCTCAACGCGGGCGCGCTGCGTCTCCATCTTGCGCTCGAGCGAGCTCACCTCGCGGCGGAGCTTCTGACGCTCGGCGTTGGACAGGCCGTTGGGCTGACCGCTCGACTTGGGCTTTTCGGCCGCAGCTGCC
>DBFOIV010000168.1:0-5035 GCA_048489175.1 Collinsella sp.
CCTGCGCTACTCGACCATCGAGAACTGGTCCAAGAACATGTACAACCTCAACACCAAGCGTGCGCGCGTGGACGAGGACGGCGACATCGAGTGGATCAGCGGCTCCTTCGGCAGCCACGTGGGCTACCTCTACCCCATGAGCGTGCTCAACGGCCGCCGCGCCCGCTCGAGCTTTACCGGCATCACCTTTGCCGGCGCCGGGCAGAACCTCGACACCGGCTGCAAGGTCGTGCTCAACGCGCCCGAGACCTCGGCGACCGTCGAGACCAAGGGCATCTCCAAGAGCGGCGGCATCCAGACGTTCCGCAGCTCTATTGTGGCGACGCCCAAGGCCGAGGGCTCCAAGGCAACCGTGAGCTGCCAGTCGCTGATGCTCGACGACCAAAGCCGCTCCGACACTATTCCGGCCATGGACATCCGCGCCAAGAACGTCGACATCGGCCACGAGGCCACCATCGGCCGCATCGGCGACGATAAGGTGTTCTACCTGATGAGCCGCGGTATCTCGGAGGAAGAGGCCCGCACCATGATCGTCAACGGCTTTGCCAACCCGGTCTCCAAGGAGTTGCCGCTGGAGTACGCCGTCGAGATGAACAACCTGATCAAGCTCGAGATGGAAGGAGCGATCGGATAATGAATCAGACCACGAACACCGCTGCTACCACCCTTGAGCAGGTCAATGCGATGCCGGCTGCCACTTGGGGTTGGCTCAAGATGAACCAGACCAAGCTCGAGCTCTCTGACGAGCTTGCCGCCGCTCCCGCCGAGACCGTTAAGGTTGAGGGCTTGGACGAGCAGTTTGCTGGCGTGGCAGACGCATTCGACGCCGCCATGGACGCCATGGCCGAGCGCTTCCCCGAGCGCCGCGCCTCCGCGCCCGGCGATGCCGCCGACCGCGCCCGCATCACGCCCGAGACCGAGCTCGACGTGCCCGCCACCTCCATCTACCAGGCCGGTGCCATTAAGCTGGAGGAGGAGCTCTCCCCCGCTGAGGCCTTCGAGACTGGCATGGGCGAGGCTGCCTACACCTACCTGGCCGACCACGCCACCAAGCGCGTCGTCATCGATGTGCCCGCATACAAGCACGCCACGGTTACCGTGCGTGTGAGCGGTGTCGATGCAGCCGCGGCCATCGCCGCCATCGATGTCGTCGCCCGTCCGCAGGCAACGCTCGACCTGCAGATCGCCCTGGACTCCCCCGTTGCCGGCGAGGGCGTCGTGGGATCCGTGCTGCGCGTGTGCGCCCACGAGTACGCCACCGTCAACGTGGCCTGCACGCAGACGCTCGACGATAGCTGGATCGCACTCGACGACACCGGCCTGTTCCTGGACGAGGGCGCGCGCGTCAACGTGCAACACACCGTCCTGGGTGCCGGCGCCAGCGCCACCGGCCTTGCCGGCGACCTGCTGGGCGATACCGCCAAGGTCACCATCGATACTGACTACCTTGGCGCCCGCGAGCAGGTGCGCGACTTTAACTACGAGCTGCGCCACCGCGGTCGCAAGACCGAGTGCGAGATCGACGCCAACGGCGTGCTGACCGGCACGTCCAAGAAGGTCTACCGTGGCACCATCGACCTCGTGCACGGCTGCAAGGGTGCAACCGGCACCGAGCGCGAGACGGTGCTTTTGGCCAACAAGGGCGTCGACAACAAGACCGTCCCCGTCATTCTCTGCGACGAGGACGACGTCGCCGGCAATCACGGCGCCACCATCGGTCACGTCCGTGACGAGCAGCTGTTCTACCTCGCCTGCCGCGGCCTTGACCAAAACGCCGCCGAGGACCTGTTCATCCGCGCCAAGCTGGAAGACGCCGCGCTTTCCGCCACCGACGAGCGCACCCGCGCAGCCGTCGTCCGCCTAGGCAACAACCTGATCGACAACTTTGAAGAGGAGCTCGCATGATCGACACCGAGCACGTTAAATGCGACACCTGTACTGCCCCCGAGCCCATGGAACTCGACGCCAGCGACGAGGCTTCGCGCGGCTGGCCCACCGTGGACATCGAGACCAACCCCTACAAGGGCCAGTTCCCACTGTTCCAGCAGCACCCCGAGATCGCCTTCCTCGATAGCGCCGCCACCGCGCAGCGCCCTGCCTGCGTGCTCGACGCCGAGCGCGACTTCTACCAGCGTATGAACGCCAACCCCCTGCGCGGCCTGTACTCGCTGTCCGTCGAGGCCACCGATGCCATCGCGAAGGTCCGCCAGCAGATCGCCGACCTCATCGGCGCCGCCCAGGCCAACGAGGTCGTCTTCACCCGCAACACGAGCGAGTCGCTCAACCTGATCGCCAAGAGCTTTGCACCCACGGTGCTCGAGCCCGGTGACGAGGTCGTCATCACCATCATGGAGCACCACTCCAACCTGATTCCGTGGCAGCAGGTCTGCCGCGAGACCGGCGCCAAGCTCGTCTACCTCTACCCCACCAAGACCGGCCAGCTCACCACCGAGGAGGTTCTTGCCAAGGTTGGTCCCAAGACCAAGATTCTGGCCGTGGGTCAGGTTTCTAACGTGCTGGGCGTCGAGAACCCGGTCAAGAACCTCGGCAAGCTCGTCCACAAGTACGGCGGCTATCTGGTCGTCGACGGCGCGCAGTCGCTGCCGCACATGCCGGTCGATGTGGCCGACCTGGGCGCCGACTTCTTTGCCTTTAGCGCGCACAAGGCCATGGGCCCCATGGGCATCGGCGTGCTGTGGGGCAAGATGGACCTGCTCAACGCCATGCCGCCCATGCTCACCGGCGGCGAGATGATCGATTCGGTCACCGAGCAGGACGCCGTCTGGGCGCCCGTCCCCGAGAAATTCGAAGCCGGCACGCAGGACGCCGCCGGCATCTTCGCCACGGGCGCCGCCCTTGATTACCTGGTCAACACGGTGGGCTACGAGAACATCCAGGCCCGCGAGCAGGCACTCGTCCACTATCTGATGGGCGAACTCATGCAGCTCGACTTTGTCCAGATCATCGGCTCCATCTATTGGGACAACCACCACGGCGTTGTGAGCTTTAACGTCAAGGGCATCCATCCGCACGACGTCGCGAGCATCATGGACATGGACGGCGTCTGCATCCGCGCCGGCCACCACTGCGCGCAGCCGCTGCTCACCTGGCTGGGCGTCGAGAACCTTGCCTGCTGCCGCGCCAGCGTGGCCTTCTACAACGACAAGGCCGACATCGACAAGTTCATCGCCGGTCTGCATCACGTTTGGAGCACGTTCAATGGGTAATCTATACACCTCCACCACGTTTATGGAGCACAACTCGCACCCCGACTATAAGTACGAGATGGATGCCCCCACGCACGAGCACGACGGCATCAACCCCAGCTGTGGCGACGAGCTCACCTTGCAGCTGCGTGTCGAGAAGGGCGTGATCGAGGAGGCCTCCTTTACCGGTCATGGCTGCGCCATCAGCCAGGCCAGCGCCGACATCATGGCCGACCTCATCACCGGCGAGACGGTCGAGGAGGCACGCCGCCTGGCAGAGCTCTTCCTCGCCATGATCCGCGGCGAGAAGCTCTCCGAGGACGACCTGGAAGACCTGGACGAAGCCGCCCAGCTCCAGGACATCTCGCACATGCCCGCCCGCGTCAAATGCGCCGAGCTCGCCTGGCGCACCCTCGACGGCATGCTCACGGGACATAATAATCAGTAGTATTTATCCCAAATCTTAAGATTTTTGTTGGCCGAATCGCTTGACAAGAGCGGTTCGGCCATTTTCTATTCCGAGAGCTCAGCCTGTGCCTTCACCCGCGCATAAGCGCGCACGATACGAGAGACGGTACTTTTGCCAATCCCGGTATACCGCTCAATCTGGCGCACCGTAAAGCCGGCATTGTTCAATCCAACAATAACGGTATCGCGCTGCGCCGGCGGTGCAGTTTTAACCACATTGAGCGGAACCCCGAGGCTCTTCGCCATCTTGTCGGCAAAGGCGTGGCGTTCCCACTCTGTCTCTTTCATATCGCACAGCGCTGGCTCACTGCCCGCGGGCGTCGAAAACGAATAGGCAATAAAGCCCTCGGCAGAACCAAAAAGCTCAAGCACGCAAGAAGGATCAGAAAATCCCCTCGCGACATCGGCCGCGTCACCGTCGTAAGCGCACAAATGCTCCGCAAAGCTGCTCCAGGGATAACGCTCAATGAGACTGATGCCCACCTCCTGCGGATCGGCGTGTACGGAGCGAATAGCCTCCATCACCTGCCAATCGGTATCGAGCGAACGCCGGTCAAAACGGTTCTGGAACAGATGGCCTGTGCGCCCCGTGCGTTTATTGAACCGCCGCGCGTACGTCAAAAGCAGCCGGTGCATCGCCGCGCTCATCGCATCCTCGTAATCTGCAAGCACCAAATGCACGTGATTGCCCATAAGGCACCAGGCGATAACCGTCACGCCCTCCTCGCGGCAGCACTCGCGCATCAGCTCCAAAAACTCCCACCGGTCTTCGTCGCCCTCAAAGATGAGCTGTTTGCCCACACCGCGAGCACAGACATGGTAAAAGCCGGTAACCGTTCTCCAAACGCGCTGCATGGCGCTCCCTTCGCCGGGATCTGTTTGCCATCCAATACAGCACGATTGAAGCGTGCCATCAAAACATTCACGCAAAACAATACACTCGCGCGGCCAAAGGCAGCAAACAGGCGGCGAACGGCACCGTTGCAACAGGTCAACCCCCGCAATGCTTACAAGAGCTGACCAATAGCTTGCCCAAGACGGACCCCCTCTACGGAAGTTCGCGACCACAGAACATAGAGTTAAACCGTTTCAATTAAAACTTCCGGACTTCTCGCTACGAAAACTGAGCCGTTCGCCGAATATTCCGTGCATTTCGCGGTATTATAGGGGCTGCATGTCATGTCCCTTTCGAAGGGTCGCCCGGCAATCGCCAGCCACGACCCCCAGACGGGACGCCAACACGATAGAGAGGAGAGGCATGCAGTACTCACAGGAAGTGGAGAACATGTGCCCCGTTGCCAAGGGTGCATACCACGGCCCCGCACCCATCCCCGAGGAGGGCAAGTGGGTCCAGGCTAAGG
>DBFOIV010000169.1:0-7782 GCA_048489175.1 Collinsella sp.
GAGGGCTTTGAGGAGAACGGCCGCACGTTCTACCGCACGGTGGACACGCAGGACATTCTGGCCGTCCCATATGACATCCCCGTTGTGGGCTATGCCGGCGAGACCGTCAACAAGCTGCGCGTCTGGGCCGCCGAGCCGGTCGAGGAGCACTTCGATCTGGAGGCCTTCAACCGCGGCGACTACGCCCTGGCCGATGCCGAGCGCGCCGAGGCCGAGGCCATCAGCGCCATCCTCTACCCCAACGACGCCGGCGAGCACGGCCGTCTGCTGCGCCTGAAGCAGGAGTACCTGTTTGTCTCGGCCGGCATCTACAGCCTGCTCGACACCTTTGAGAAGGAGCACGGCGCGAACTGGGAGCTGCTGCCGCAGTTTGTGGCCATCCACACCAACGATACCCACCCCGCCATGTGCGGCCCCGAGCTCATGCGTATCCTCATCGACGAGAAAAAGCTCGAGTGGGACGACGCCTGGAACATCGTGACGCAGGTCGTGAGCTACACCAACCACACCATCCTGCCCGAGGCTCTGGAGAAGTGGCCCATCGGCACGTTCTCCAAGCTGCTCCCCCGCGTGTACCAGATCATCGACGAGATCAGCCGTCGTTGGCACGAGTCGTTCGACACCACGCAGGAGGGCTGGCAGGAGCGTCTGCGCCAGACCGCCATCCTGTGGGACGGCGAGATTCGCATGGCCAACTTGTCCGTGATCTGCAGCCACAGCGTCAACGGCGTGGCCAAGATCCACTCTGACATCATCAAGAACATCGTGCTCAAGGACTTCTACGCCCTGACGCCCGAGAAGTTCAACAACAAGACCAACGGCATCTCGCACCGTCGCTTCTTTGCCGAGGCCAACCCCACCTACGCCAAACTCGTGACCGAGGCCATTGGCGACGGCTGGCTCAAGGACGCCTTTGAGCTGGAAAAGCTCAAGGAGTACCAGAATGACTCCGAGTTCCTGAAGGCCGTGGGTGCCTCCAAGCGCGCCAACAAGGAGCGCCTGGCTGCCTACGTTAAGGCCGAGACCGGTCTGGTTATTGACCCCAACACCGTCTTCGACGTTCAGGTAAAGCGCTTCCACGCCTACAAGCGCCAGCTCATGAACACCATGAAGGTGATGGACATCTACAACCGTCGCATCGCCGATCCCAACTTCCACGTGACGCCGACGACCTTCATCTTTAGCGGCAAGGCCGCCTCGAGCTACACCTTCGCCAAGGAGACCATCCGCCTGATCAACTCCGTGGCCGACGTCATCAACAACGATCCGCGCGTCAACGAGGTCATGAAGGTCTGCTTTATCCCCAACTTCCGCGTGAGCAACGCCCAGCTCATCTACCCTGCCGCCGAGATCTCGGAGCAGATCTCCACGGCCGGCAAGGAGGCCTCGGGCACGTCCAACATGAAGCTCATGATGAACGGCGCCATTACGCTGGGCACCCTCGACGGCGCCAACATCGAGATCGCCGACCTGGCCGGTCGCGAGAACGAGGCCATCTTTGGCCTGACCGCTCCCGAGGTCGAGCAGCTCTGGGCATCCAACAGCTACTTTGCGTGGGATACCCTCAACGGCGATCGCGAGCGTCTGGGCCGCGTAATGGACGAACTCAAGGACAACACCTTTGCGGGTCTTTCGGGCAACTTCGAGAGCATCTACAACGAGCTCATGAACAACAACGACCCCGACCTGGTCATGGCAGACTTCCGCAGCTACGTGGATGCGTGGGAGAAGCTCACCGGCAGCTACGGCGACCAGGAGACCTGGAACCGCAAGGCCCTGCTCAACACCGCCTCCTCGGGCTGGTTCTCGAGCGACCGCACCATTCGCGAGTACCGCGACGAGATCTGGCACGCGTAAAGGCCGCGAGCTCCCCTATGCCAGCACGGCATTACTCGGTGGGCGCGACCAGAGGCCGTGCCCACCGCTAATGGGTTTAAGAACATCGATGACAGAAGGAGAAATCGATGAGTAAGAAAGAATGCATCGCGATGCTCCTCGCAGGAGGACAGGGCAGCCGATTGGGGGCACTCACCCAAAAGATCGCTAAGCCGGCGGTTAGCTTTGGTGGCAAGTTCCGCATTATCGACTTCTCGCTCTCCAACTGCTCTAACTCGGGCATCGACACGGTGGGCGTTCTGACGCAGTATCGCCCTTACCTGCTGCATGCCTATGTGGGCTCCGGCGAGGCGTGGGATTTGGACAGCCGCGACGGCGGCGTGTCGATCCTGCCGCCGTACGAGACGCAGACCGGCGGCGCCTGGTATGCGGGCACGGCCGACGCCATCACGCAGAACCTCGACTACATCAAGGCCAACGACCCCAAGTACGTCCTGATTCTTTCGGGCGATCACCTGTATCGCATGGACTACCGCAAGATGCTCAAGACGCACATTGAGAACAACGCCGACCTCACGGTGAGCGTTATGCCCGTACCGTGGGAGGAGGCCAGCCGCTTTGGCATCCTGACCACCGACCCCGAGGACGGCCGCATCACCAAGTTCACCGAGAAGCCCGATAAGCCCGATTCGAACCTCGCGTCCATGGGCATCTACATCTTCTCGGCCGACGTGCTGATTGAGGCGCTCGAGGAGGACGCTCTTGACCAGCGCTCGAGCCACGACTTTGGCAAGGACATCATCCCCAAGCTGCTCGGCGAGGGCAAGCGCCTGTACAGCTACGAGTTCCACGGCTTTTGGAAGGACGTCGGCACCATCGCCAGCTTCCACGAGACCTCGATGGACCTGCTGGGCAACAACCCCGAGTTCGATCTGTTCGACAAGCACTTCCCCATCATGTCCAACATCACCACGCGTCCGCCGCACTACATTGGCCCGGACGGCCGCCTGGACGACTGCCTGGTCTCCAACGGCTGCAAGATCTACGGCACCGCTCGCCACTCGATCCTTTCGACCGATGTCATTATCGAGGAGCGCGCCGTGGTCGAGGACTCCGTGCTGCTGCCAGGTGCGCACGTTAAGAGCGGCGCGCACATCTGCCGCACTATTTTGGGCGAGAACTCCACGGTCGAAGAGGGCGTGAAGCTCGGCTCTGTCGATACCACCAAGGATACGGCCGTCGTTGGAAATGACGTCGTTATCGGGAAGGGGGAATGATCCGATGATCAATCGCAAGGCCATCGGTTATATCACCGCTAACTACTCTTCGACCTACGGCAGCGTGCTGCTCAAGGACCGCCCCATCGCGTCCGTTCCGTTTTTGGGCCGCTACCGCCTGATCGACTTTCCGCTGTCCAACATGATGAATGCCGGCATTAAGACCGTCGGCGTCGTCATGCCGGGCAACTACCGCTCGCTGATCGACCACGTGGGCTCGGGCAAGGACTGGGGCCTGGACCGTAAGAAGGGCGGCCTGTTCATGGTGCCCGGCAACGCGTATGGCACCACCAAGGGCGGCATGCGTTTCTTGCTGCGCGACATCATCTCCAACAAGACGCTGTTCCAGCGCTCGGATAAGCCCTATGTTGTGATGATGGGCACCAACATCATCTTTAACATGGACCTCAACACCATCATCGACGCGCACGAGAACTCCGGTGCCCAGATGACCGTGGTGTACTGCAAGGCCACGCACAACGTCGATGACGAGACCAAACTCGAAATTAACGAGAACGGCCGCCTGACGGGCGTGAGCGCCGGCGTCGTGTACGGCGACAACGCCTCTATGGACTGCTGCATCGTCAACCGTGAGACGCTGCTCGAGATCATCGACCACTACCAGGCCGCCGACTATCTGGACCTGCTCGAGGCACTCCAGGGCGACTTTGGCAACATCGACGTGTGCAGCTACGAGTACAAGGGCGAGGTCGTGGGCGTGTTTAGCGAGAAGTCGCTGTATCGCCGCAGCATGGACCTGCTCGACCAGACCGTGGCCGACCAGCTCTTCGATCCCGAGCGCCCGATCCTGACCAAGGCTCACGACGTGCCGCCTTCGCGCTATGCGACCGGCAGCCACGCGTGCAACTCGATCATCTCGGCCGGCTGCATCATCAAGGGCACTGTGCGCAACTCGATCCTGTCGCGCGGCGTCGTGGTCGAGGAAGGCGCATCGGTGACCAACTCGATCATCAACCAGAGCTGCATCATCAAGAGCGGTGCCCGTGTTGAGAACGCCATTCTGGACAAGAACAACGTGGTACCCACCAACACCGAGCTTCGCGGTACGCCCGAGAACATCCTGGTGCTGGGCAAGGCTCCGTTAACTTCCGACACCACCATCGTACGTTAACGATGGCACCGCAACATCGCTCGTAACATGTAGAATAGCCGCCCGGTTAGCGCCAGGCGGCTATTCTCGAATTGCAACATGGGAGACAATATGGCAGAAACCAGCAAAAAGATGCAGATCGTGTTTGCCTCGGCCGAGTGCGCACCGTTTGTTAAGACCGGTGGCCTGGGCGACGTGGCGGGCTCGCTGCCTGCGGCGCTTGTGCGCGCCGGCGCCGAAGTTATCGTGATGGTGCCCAAATACGCCACCATCAAGGACGAGTACAAGGCGCAGATGGAGCACTTCTCCGACTTTTACGTGAGCCTGGGCTGGCGCAACGAGTACTGCGGACTGGAGAAGCTCGAGCACGACGGCGTCACCTATATGTTCATCGACAACGAGCGCTACTTTGCGCGCGACTATCCGTACGGCTTCTTTGACGACGGCGAGCGCTTCGCGTTTTTCTCCAAGGCCATCACCGAGAGCCTGCAGCACCTGCCGGCCGGCTTTGAGTGCGACATCCTGCACTGCAATGACTGGCAGACCGCGCTGGCGCCCGTGTTTTTGCGCGAGTTCTACCAGGGCCTGCCGCTGTACGACCGCGTCAAGACCGTGTTCTCGATCCACAATGTGGCGTTCCAGGGCCAGTTTAGCGACACTGTGATGGAGGACATCCTGGGTGTGGCACATATTCCCGCGGCCGCCTCGCAGCTGCGTTGCGACGCCTGCAGCATCAACTACATGCTGGGCGCGCTGCGTTATGCCGATGCCATTACCACGGTGAGCCCCACCTATGCCAACGAGATCCAGACGCCCGAGTTTGGCGAGGGCCTGGACGGAGTGCTGCGCGAGCGTTCGTACGCGCTGCAGGGCATCCTCAACGGCATTGATGTGGCGGGCTTTGACCCGGCGACCGACAAGCGCATTGCCGCCAACTACACCGTGGAGGACCGTTCCGGCAAGGCCGTGTGCAAGGCCAAGCTGCAGGAGGAGCTGGGGCTCGAGGTTCGCGACGACCGTCCGCTTATGGTCATGGTCACGCGCCTGACGCGCCAAAAGGGCATGGACCTGGTCATGTACGCGCTCGACCGCATCCTGGCCGGCGGCGTGCAGGTTGCCGTGCTGGGCACCGGTGACCGCGACTACGAGGACGGCCTGCGCTACTTCCAGGACAAGTACCCCGGCACCATGGCCGCGCGCATCGAGTTTGACCCGGCGCTGTCGCAGCGCATGTATGCCGCCGCCGACATGTTCCTGATGCCTTCGAAGTTTGAGCCTTGCGGCCTGTCGCAGATCATCGCCATGCGCTACGGCACCCTGCCCATCGTGCGCGAGACTGGTGGTCTGAAGGACACTGTGATCCCGTATAACGAGTTTACCGGCGAGGGCACGGGCTTCTCGTTTAGCAACTTTAACGGCGACGAGATGGGCGACGCGGTGTTCCGCGCGGCGCGCCTGTTCTGGGATAACCGTAACGCTTGGAACCAGCTGGTCACGCAGGCCATGAGCCAGGACTTTAGCTGGACGCGTTCGGCCGACAAGTATCTGGACCTGTATTTCTTCATGCATCCGGAGATTGAGCGCCCGGCAGCAGTTGTCGACGAGTCTGAGGCTGTTGAGGAGCCCAAGGCCGAGGAGAAACCGGTTGAAGCTGAGCCCGTTAAGGCCGAGCCTGTGAAGAAGGTCGAGGCTACTCCCGAGTCCGAGCCCGAGGTGAAGCCTGCTGCGAAGCCCGCTGCAAAGCCTGCGGCAAAGAAGACCACGACTCGTAAGACGACGGCTAAGAAGGCCACCACGACCAAGGCGGCGACAACCAAGACCACCGCCGCCAAGTCAACGACGACGCGCAAGCGCACCACCTCAGCTGCCAAGAAGGCCGCCGAGGCCGAGGCTGCCCCCGAGGTAAAGGCTGAGGCCGCCGTCAAGGCACCGACCAAGAAGGCTCCGGCCAAGAAGACGACCGCGACCAAGAGCACGACCGCCAAGAAGGCTACAGCTACGAAGGCGACGGCCACCAAGGCCACTGCAACGAAGGCTGCCCCCAAGGCGGCCGCAAAGACGGCCGCCAAGGTCGAGGAGACGCCTGCCGAGTCCAAGGCGGAGGCAACAGTCGAGGCCAAGCCCGCCGCAAAGACCACCACGCGAAAGCGCACCACGACGACCAAGAAGACCACGGCAAAGGCCGCAACTCCCAAGGCGGAGGCTAAGGTCGAGGCCAAGCCCGCAGTAAAGGCCAAGCCGGCACCGAAGGCCGCCGAAGCCAAGCCCGCTGCCGTCAAAGAGGAGCCCAAGGCCGAGGTAAAGGCCAGGACCGAGCCCGCCAAGGAGACGCCGGTCTCCCCCGCCGCCGCAACCGAGAAAAAGGCGCCGTCGAAGAAAACATCCGTCCGCAAGGCAACGGCCACCCGCAAGCGCCGCTAGCCCGCAGACGATCCAAAACCTCATCAAACCCTAAGCAAGGGGCGCTCCAACCGGGCGCCCCTTCTCTGTAGGTAGTGGTAAAACGATTTTCTAGGACAACCGTTCGCCGATGGTAAACGGATGTTGTTTATACAGCCTGTGTACAACAGATATACTTACATCTTGTGCGTAAAGCCATGGCCCGCAGGCCGTGATTCTATTGAACTGGACCGTATTATGAGATTGATTCACAACAGCCGTCTGCCGCAGTTTCGCACTCCGTTTGGCGCTGTGACCACTGGTACCACCCTTTCGCTCTCCGTGATTCTGGAGGATGCCGACCCCAACCAGGCAACGCTTACGCTGCGCACCTGGGTCGATGGGATCGGTGAGTCTCGGTATCCCATGACGCACGAGGGCGACGGCATATTTACCGTAGAGCTTGAGTGCACCGAGCCCTGTCTTATCTGGTACAGCTTTATCTGCAATATCGAGGGCCAGCCCGAAGTTCGTCTGGGCGCGCCGCAGGGCCGCACCGGCGGCGAGGGCGTGACCTACGACTACGCCGAGGTGCCGTCGTTCCAGGTCACCGTCTACAAGCACCGCGAAGTTCGACCCGAGTGGTACGAGCGCGGCATGGTCTACCAGATCTTCCCCGATCGCTATGCCCGCGACGAGCACTGGCGCGAGCGCACGCTGGCTCAGGTCGAAAAGCCTCGCAACGGAATCCAGCGCCGCATGGTCGAAGACTGGAACGAGCCGCCCGTGTACGAGCGCGCCGAGGACGGCTCCATCAAGACCTGGGACTTTTACGGCGGATCGCTCAAGGGCATCCAAGAAGACCTTCCTCGTATCGCCGAGCTGGGCTTTACAACCATCTACCTTAACCCCATTTTCGAAGCCGAGAGCAACCACCGCTACGACACGGCCGACTACACCAAGATCGACCCGATCCTGGGCACCGAGCAGGACTTTACCGAGCTGTGTCAGGCGGCCGAAAAACTCGGCATATCCATCATTCTGGACGGTGTGTTCAACCACACGGGCGACGATTCGATCTACTTCAACCGCTACGGCAACTACCCCGGCGTGGGCGCGTGGCAGAGCGAGGATTCGCCGTGGCGCGATGCGTTTTATTTCCACGAGGACGGCTCGTAC